>NZ_VRKW01000006.1 GCF_009746715.1 Ketobacter sp. MCCC 1A13808 | reverse complement strand
GTTTTAATGCCTTTGGCCGCTTCGCGTGCCAGGGCTTCTAGGGTGTCTTTGTTCATAACTGCTTATCCTTGCCATCTCTGACGTTGATGATAAGCAGTTACACAGATTTATCTACAGTCTCTCTAAAGCCACTGTGGTTCACCATCACAATGATAGAAATAGAACGCTTTACAATAGATTGTATCGTGAGCTGGCGGTTGAATTCTATCTCGGTAGAAAGAGTTTGTTTTCACTTTTGTTTTTCTCCATGTCCCTCCCGCGATATTTAGTATCCGATTTGGCGATTGCACGTAAAAAAGGAGCGCTTCTAAAAGCCAGCAAAGGTATTCTGGCTTTTAGAGCAGTCCAGGCATCTGCTTTTCTGCATGCTGCTATTAGTTACAAGACGTATACGCAGGGAATTACCAGTGCGGCTAGGTAGTTTTGAGCTGATTTATGCTGAGAACCAAAGTAAAGTACTTCCTGACGAGTTCCTGACCTTTGATGCTTCAAAAGTCAACAAAAGTGATTATCGTGAAATTTATGGATTTCGTGAATTCGCAGAACATCAAGTTTGGTGTGATTTTGATTTGTCTGGTTTGTTTTCCCCTAAGTTTCTGACAAAAATGGGTATAAATTACGACCAATATAATGACTTTATAGGCTCGAACAGAGGGTTTGATGTTTATCTTTTTCACCCTTTTGTGCGGGAACTTTCAGTGGCGAATCATTTTCTTGAGCTGGCAGAATTAGAACACTCAGGGATTACTGATTCGTTGTCGTTGGTTTGGGCTGACATTTTTGATCAGAAACTACCCTTGATAGATGCGCAGAACGATGCGAATTTATGTTGCCATTGTAACTTTTTCTTAGGGTCCAGGCGGTTCTGGGAGGATTATTCAAAATTTATTCTGGACTTCGTTTCTTTGTTGGAATCTGATAAAGGTTGTAGCCTGAGGGAGCCAACGCCTTATACTCTCACCACAACCGACGACAGGTTTCTTCCCATGGGGGTTTTTACTTTTGAGCGCAGCTTAAGTCACTTTTTGGCCAGCAGAAAAAGTAAATTTAAGGTTGTAAATTATTCATCAATTACTGAAAGTTGGAGCCAGCCTGAAACGTTTCCCGGAGAGGCTGCTTTCGTCGAAGATTTACTTCAAGCTGTATCTGTGAGCCAAGAGGAGAGGACGAGAGTCGTTCGTGAACAATTGGTTAAATCATATTATTTTAGACGCATGGCAGGAGTTTTAAGTTGTGAGTGATTTTGTGTTTTCCGAACACGGTGAAGATATTTTGGTGCACCGGCTTTTGTTGTGGAAAGAGCATGGTTTTTATCTGGATTGCGGAGCATATCATTCACGAAGTATGAGCATGACTGCGAGATTACGGCTATTTGGTTGGACAGGGGTTAATATAGATATAGATCACGAAGTTGTTAGCTCATTGGAAAAAGATATTCCGGGAGTGAAATCTGTATGTGCTGCGTTAAGTGCTGAAGATGGTAGCGAAGTATATTTTTACAAATACGGAGATCCGGTTCTTAACACTATCTATCCTGCGCAGCATGAGCACCTTCAAAAGATAGAGAAAAATAAAGAGCTTTTTACAAGCTATAAAGGTAAAGAGCTGATAAAAACTACATCGTTAAGAACGGTTTTAGAGGCGCACTCTATTGAAAATAATGTCGATTTTCTGAATTTGGATGTCGAAGGAGTCGAGTTGGATGTTCTCGAAGGTTTCCCTTGGGAAAAACAATGCCCGTCTGTTATCGCAATCGAAATTCATCGACTAAGTCTTAATGAGTGTGCAGCTAACCCAATAGTAAAGTTCATGGCAAAAAGAGGATATGTTCTGCAATCGTATGTGTTTCATACCGCTGTTTTTTGTCGTGAAGATTTTGATGTTGAGCAGTGCCACCGCGTAGCAGCGAAACGTATCTGAGATCTCATGCGGCTTATTAGCTAATCCGATGGACTTTTGCTTTATGCTCACCAGCCAGCGCGTTTTAGGAAATTAATCTCTAGATTGACTTAAAAAGAGAAACCAAATTCAATTTCTATAGTGAGTAGCTTTGCTGGTAGTCGGACTTATTTGGTTTTTACCGTTTCACGTATTGAGCCCTAGTCGGTGAAATTAAGCTTTTAGATGGCCATCTCTTGCGGGAAAGTATTTGAAATTTAATAGCCATAAAGCGCGCGGTCATTGGCCAGTTAGTTTGTTCTCGATTGCTGTCGGATTGTTGGCTTTCTTAGCCGTTGTTGGGCCACGAGCGCTATATCCAAGCAATATAGCGTGGTTAAGCGCCGGCGATCCTGCATTCCACTATCTCGGTTGGCTTTTCTTTCGAAATTCAGATTGGCAATTTCCAATCGGGTTAAATCCGAGCTATGGATTGGAGATCAGCAATGCCATCATCTTTTCAGATTCTAACCCGCTATTCGCTATATTCTTTAAAATGTTCTCGGGATTTCTTCCAGAGACTTTCCAGTATTTTGGTTTTTGGCTGCTGGTATGCTTTATTCTGCAGACTTTTTTTGCGTATAAATTAATTGGGTTGATCTCGAAAAATGCCCTTCTTTGTGCTTTTGGCGCTTGTTGTTATGTGTTTTCTCCGCCGATGCTTTGGAGGCTGAATGGGCACTTTAGTCTTGTCGGTCACTTTCTTATCGTTGCCTCGCTTTATCTGACGTTTAAGCCTTCATTACAGTATCGTATTACTGTATGGGCGCTATTACTATCGGTGAGCGGGTTTACCCATGCCTACTTGTTGGCAATGGTTGGAGTGGTCTGGATAGCCGATTTACTTGATCGTTATAGGCAGCGTGGCATACCTCTTAATATGGCGATTTTAGAGGTGGCTGTAGTTATTGGGTTTGTGTTGTTGGCGAGTTGGCAAGCCGGATATTTTAGTGTGGGTGGTGATATCGTCTCGGGTGGGTTTGGCTATTATCGTATGCATCCTCTATCAATTCTGGACGCAAGCGGATGGTCTTACTTTGTTCCAGACATACCTGAGGCCCCTGGAACTTACGAGGGGTTTAATTATTTGGGATTAGGAATGGTATTGTTGGGTGCCTGCTCACTGCCCGCAGCGTTAGCCAGCAGGTTTGAAATAATTCGTTCAATACTAAAACGTCCGGCATTATTAGCTTTATTGCTCTTGTTGACGCTTTTTGCTCTTTCCCATCAAGTGGGTATGCAATCGTTGTGGTTCTCGTTGCCATTGCCAGAGCCAGTGCAGCGTTTTGCAAATATTTTCCGGTCATCAGGTCGAATGTTCTGGCCTGTTTACTATGTGGTATATTTTGCCATTATTTTTCTAATCGTACGCGGGTACAGCAGGAGGGTAGCCATTGCCTTAATCGGGCTGGGTTTGGCAGTACAAATTGTCGATACGAGTGCAGAGTGGCTTGAAATTCGGAAAAGATTAATGACTATCCCCGGTTCGCACTGGCAAACAAAATTAGTTAACCCGTTCTGGAAAGAAGCTGCTATGCGGTATAACCGTATCAGATGGATTCCGCCGGAAGAAAATTCAGTAAATTGGCAGGAATTGGCTAATTTTGCTGGTGTTCATAAAATGCCGACAGATGCTGTCCACATGGCCAGGGTCGATATGGAATCTTTGCATTTGGCGAATGAAAAAGCAATTGAGACATTAATGACAGGTCAATATGATAGGGATTCTTTGTATTTTTTTGGTGATAACGCGATCGAGAAGGTGGCGCGTCACCTTAACTCAGACAGTGACCTGTTTGCCCGGATTGACGGTTTTGTTGTGGTGGCTCCGGGCTGGAACAAATGCGCTTCTTGTAGTTCCGTGCCGGAAGAGCTGGATGCAAAATAAATATTCGAGCACGCCCACGAAAAAGGTGTCTAAATTGTCTATAGGTGTACCAGTCAGATAGTGAAAGCTCTCCAAGTTTACCGAACCTATTTTCCAGATCCCCCGGGCGGGCTTCAGGAGGTCATCCGCCAGATTGGTTTGGGTGCTTCAAAGTCAGGGGTGGATACCCGAATCTTTACATTAAGTCCGGATCCCGAACCCGCCTGCCTGTACTATCCTGAAGGCGATGTTATCCGCTCAAGGGAAACCATCGAAATTGCTTCCTGCAATATTTCCTTAACGTGCCTTCCTGAGTTTCGCCGTCAAGTTGAATGGGCCGATGTGGTTCATTATCACTTTCCCTGGCCATTTGCTGACGTACTGCATATGTTGGGGCAAGTTCGGAAGCCTACTATTTTGACCTACCACTCCGATATCGTGCGACAGCAAGGGTTGCTCAAACTGTATTACCCTTTGATGATTCGTTTTCTTGATTCAATGGATGTCATTGTGGCGACCTCTCAGAATTATGTTGATAGTAGCCCGCTACTTCAGCGGTTTCAGGAAAAGGTGTCAGTTGTACCTATAGGTATTTGCGATCAGGCATACCTTGACAGTGAGCGGCTCCCTCAGAAGCCTGAGCTGCCTGCCCGCTTTCAGTCGAAAGGGTATTTCCTGTTTGTCGGTATGCTGCGCTATTACAAAGGTCTGCATTTTCTTCTCGACGCCTTGGCAGGCTCAGACACCCACTGTGTAGTGGTTGGCACCGGGCCGGAAGAGCAGGCGCTAAAGCAGAAAGCCGGTCAGTTGGGGTTGGGGAACCTTCACTTCACCGGGTCGGTTGATGATGCAACCAAGCGTTATTATTTTGAGAATTGCAAAGGTGTTGTATTTCCCTCTCATCTCCGTTCTGAAGCCTACGGAGTCACCTTGCTAGAGGGGGCCGTGTATGGGAAGCCTTTGATCAGTTGCGAGATTGGTACCGGCACAAGTTTTGTCAATATTCACAACGAAAGTGGGTTGGTAATTTCTCCGGAAGATCCGCTTGCGTTGCGATCTGCGATGGAACTTCTGGACCGTGATGAGGCATTGCGTAAACGCTTGGGAGCGGGTGCCCGGCGGAGGTATGAGCGTCTCTTCACTGGTGAAGAAATGGGTCAGAAATACGCTACACTATACCGTCAACTGCTGGAATCCGTTTGAAAATGCGTTGTATGGTAACGGGGGGAAGGGGGTTCATCGGCAGCTACCTGATTAAAGAGTTGTGTCAGCAGGATATTAAGATCATTTCAACTTCCCGAAAATCAGTGGAAAGCGAATTAACAATTGAATGCGTTCAACTAAATCATGGGGTTGATCAAGTGCCCCCTGAGTTATTGGATGGTATCGATACGATATTTCATTTGGCCAATGTCGCCCACACCGAGCTGTCCTCTGACGAGCAGACTCTATATAGGCAAGTTAACGTGAAAGGTACCCGGGATTTACTGGAGGCTGCCGTCAAATCCGCAGTGCGTATGTTTGTTTACGTGAGTAGTGTCAAGGCGTGTGGGCAACCAGATGATGAATATGGCCGATCAAAGCTGCAGGCGGAAAATTTGGTGCTCAGCTATGGTAAGAAGTACGGGATACAAGTTGCAGTCGTTAGGCCGGCTTTAGTTTACGGGCCCGGAGTTAAAGGCAATCTGTATTCTATGATGAGTGCTATTGCCCGGGGTCGATTCCCGTGGGCTTGGGTTTGTTTGCCTGAATTCGGCAATATCCGTTCGATGGTGTCAGTTCACGATGTTGTGTCGGCTTTGATATTAGTTGCTTTTGATAAGTCAGCGAATGGTAAGGTGTATACCCTGACAGATGGAGAGCCTTATACTCCTTGTCAATTGCAGAATGGTATATATCAGGCTGCAGGATTACCGCGTCCGTGGTTGGTGGTTCCGGGCTGGTGTTTTGCGTGGGCTGCTGTGGTTGGGCAAAGTGTTCAAGCTGTGACCCGGATAAAATTACCTTTTAACCAGTCTGTTTACGATAAGCTCACAGCGTCTGCACAATATGATGCCTCGGAAATCCGCGGAGAACTGGGATGGCGACCGCAACATACTTATTATACAGAATTACCCCCAATGCTTGAGGCGTTGTACGGGCAGCGGATTGATTGTGATATTTAATCTATTCAGACAATTCTTAATCGCACAGCGGGATGCAGGTAATAGCAGGGTTGGTAAGTGTATTTTCTCATTAGACTAAACTGGATGGTGTCAACAGCGGTCGTAATATTGGGTTCGCTTCACTTTTTACCTCAGATGCAAGCCGAATAGGATGCACTGGAGTAGGTAAAGTAACGGTAAGTAGGGGGGGGGAAATGGCGCTTACTGTATTTAGAGGATATGGTTTTGATTGATGTGTCTATTGTTAGTCACGGTCATGGTGGCATGGTGGATAGCCTGATTGAAAAGCTATTACAGTATCCTGAAATTGATACCGTGATACTAACGCAGAATATTCCAGAGCCAGAGCCGACAATTTCGAGCAATAATCCCCGGGTTAAGCTGATACAAAACAAGTCACGTCAAGGTTACGGAAAAAATCATAATAACGCCGCTAGTGAAGCGAGCAGCCCTTTTTTTTGTGTGTTGAATCCAGACGTTGAATTTGGATCGAACCCTTTTT
The DNA here is from genome assembly GCF_009746715.1 of Ketobacter sp. MCCC 1A13808. NCBI lineage: Bacteria > Pseudomonadati > Pseudomonadota > Gammaproteobacteria > Pseudomonadales > Ketobacteraceae > Ketobacter > Ketobacter nezhaii. The sequence goes on along the minus strand of NZ_VRKW01000006.1, from coordinate 263,757 downwards.
CAGCCCTGCTTAGTAGTTTGCGAAAGACACGCTCAAGTTTAATAGCCCCAATGGTCGTAAATCACAATGGGATTCTTGAAGATAGTGTTAGACATTTCCCCGGGGCTGTTAGCTTAATAAAAAAGTTTGTTGGGGTGGATGTTGGAGAATATGAGTTTGACTCCCGTTCAAATGTCTTTAGTCCCGATTGGGTCGCCGGAATGTTTATGCTATTTGATGTTGAAGCCTTTCGTGAAGTCGGCGGATTTGATGAGGCCTATTTTTTGTATTATGAGGATGTTGATATTTGCGCACGCATTTGGAAAAACGGGATGAAAGTTGCTTTCGATCCCGGTGTTTCCGTTATACACACGGCTCATCGCAGTAGCCGGCGAGATCTGAGGTTTATGGTATGGCATGCATCCAGCATGGCCAGGTACTTTGCAAAGCACTGGGGGCGCTTGCCCCGGATTAGTTGAATTTAACCGGGGAATTAATAAAGTTCATGGGCTTTTCTTTATATTGGTTAATTCCAGTTCTGTTTTGCTCCTGGTATGTTTCGCGTGAGGTATTCCGGCGTGCAGAATCCCTAGGGTTAGTCCATTTACCTAACGAACGCAGTTCCCACGTCGAGTCTACCCCTCACGGGGGTGGATTGGGTGTTGTTCTGGTGGCAACCTTATCTGGTCTTTTGTTTTTCTTCGATTACATTGGAGTGGTGTTTTTACTGGGGTCGTTTTTGGCGGCTTTAGGTTTGTGGGACGACATCCGCTCTGTACCTGCCCGGTTTCGCTTTCTTTTACAGTCCTTCGTGGTGCTGTTATTACTCCTGTGGTTGGGTGCATTGCCTCCATTTGATGTTCTGGGAGTGGAACTTGGTGGATGGTTTTTCTTGCTACTGGTCGGAATTGCTGGCCTGTGGTGGATCAATTTATTTAATTTTATGGACGGAATTGACGGTATCGCCTCAGTACAGGTGCTTTCAGTTTTGTTATCCTCGATTTTGATAATGCTTTCGTCTGATGGTAGTCGCCTGGAAGGTTCGCTTATTCAGGTTATGCTTCTACTTGTTGCCGCCGTTCTGGGGTTTCTGATTTTGAATTGGCCGCCAGCGCGGATTTTTATGGGCGATGTTGGAAGCACTTGGTTGGCGTTTATGATATTTGCATTCGCATTACTTTCGGTGAAGCAAGGTTGGTCGGATTATCCGGTCTGGTTAATTTTAACCGCGTTGTTTGTGATGGATGCCTCGTTCACTTTGTTAACCCGTTTGTTGAACGGACAAAAATTCTATGAGGCTCATCGTAGCCACGCATATCAGAAGTTGACCCGGAGCTATCAGCAGCGTTTGATCTGTTCGATGTCCGAGCGGGCAGCCCGGGCAAGCGCTCACCGCAAGGTAAGTCTGCTGGTGTTGCTGGTAAATGGGCTTTGGTTATTACCCTTAGCTTGGTTGTCTGCGATCTATCCTGAATGGGGCATTTGGTTGGTTTTTCTGGCTTGGCTTCCACTTTGCATGGTTGTTATCAGTATGGGGGCTGGTCGAGTTAACACAATATGACAAGATTAAATTTTGGCCTTGGCAGAAATTTTGAGTATATTGCTATCAGATTTATAAGGTTATTGCGTTTAGATGAAAATGGATTTATTCAATAGGCAGACTGGGTACTTTATGCTAAAGAAACTGGAATCGATGCCACGTAACTATAAACGCATGCTTTTGTTGGCTTCAGATGCTCTGGCAATACCCTTTGCATATTGGTTATCATTTAACCTGCGGCTAGATTTTAAGCACGTTGGGTTGAATGAAGGCGAATGGTTGGTGGTAATTCTTACAACTGCCGCGACTATGCTGGTTTTTGTTCGTACGGGCCTTTACCGTGCCGTCATTCGTTATATTGGTATACATGCAGGTTTGACTGTATTGAAAGGGGCCCTCGCATCTGCTGTATTTATGACCTGTTTGAGTTTCCTTTTTCAGGTGTGGTTGCCGAGGTCCGTTCCTTTTGTTTATTTTGTTTTGGTGTTGCTATTCGTGGGCGGGGGTAGATTCTTTCTGCGGCATTGGATATTCGCTTCCCAAAACAACCAGCGTCGCCGGGTGGCTGTTTATGGCGCCGGGTCTGCTGGATCCCGTGTAATGCTGTCTTTGCTCAACTCCCAAGAATATCGACCTGTGCTCTTTGTTGATGATGATCCGGAGCGCATCGGGCGTGTCATCAGTGGCGTGGCCGTGGTTAGCCGAAGCTGGTTTTTAGAGCAGTACCAGAAAATGGGTATAAAGGATGTTCTACTGGCTATGCCCGGAGTATCCAGGTCACGTCGTCGGGAGATTATCGAGTCACTATCGCATTTGCCGGTCCGTGTACACAGTATTCCCGATTTGGGGGATTTGATGTCGGGGCGAGCGCGTCTGGAAGAGATTCGCGACGTACAGATTGAGGATCTGTTGGGACGTGATGAGGTGGCACCTAACAAATCGCTGATGCATGCCAATATTCGCGATAAAGTGGTTCTTGTGACGGGAGCCGGAGGGTCGATCGGCTCGGAGCTTTGTCGTCAGATTTTAAAGCAAAAACCTCGCAATTTGGTACTTCTGGATCAGTCAGAATTCAGTTTGTACCGTATTCATCGTGAGCTGGAAGAGTCTAAAGCAGTTGTACCTGATGAATGTGCTTTGATTCCGATTTTGGGGTCTGTGCTGGACCAGGAGTTACTTGGCTCTGTGTTGAACAATTTCCGTGTCCAGACCATTTACCATGCGGCTGCGTATAAGCATGTTCCTATGGTAGAGCATAATCTGGTGGCAGGGCTACGCAATAACTTATTTGGCACTGCCAATGTCGCTCGGCTTGCAAGTGACGCTGGTGTAGAGGCGTGCATTCTGGTTTCCACTGACAAGGCGGTTCGTCCTACGAGCATAATGGGGGCCAGTAAGCGGCTAGCTGAAATGGTTTTTCAGGTTCAGCACTCCCTTAAGAATAAAGCGAAGAGCCGAACTCGCTTTGGCATTGTTCGCTTCGGCAATGTATTGGGGTCCTCAGGCTCGGTGATTCCGCTGTTTCAGGAGCAAATTGCGAAAGGTGGCCCGGTAACCGTGACGCATGCTGATATGGTTCGCTATTTCATGACAATTCCCGAAGCGGCTCAATTGGTGATTCAAGCCGGTGCTATGGCACAGGGTGGTGAAGTATTCGTACTGGACATGGGAGAGCCTGTTAAAATCGCTGCGATGGCTCGTAAGATGATCGCATTAACAGGGTTGTCGGTTAAAGAAGGTGATAACGATGGTGATATTGAGATCGCCTATAGTGGGCTGAGACCTGGCGAAAAGCTATATGAAGAGCTGCTAATAGGCGAGAACGACATGCCGACCAGTCATCCGAGGGTCATGCAGGCTCAGGAAATCATGATTGAAGCGGCTGAGTTAGACGGCCTTCTGGCTGAGTTACAGATACTATTTGATAGCGGTGACTGTGAAGCGATTCGTGATTTGTTGATGCGCGCCCCACTTGGCTATGCCCCGCAAGGTAAAGTTGAGGATTTGCTCTGGAAAAGTGAAATGGCAGCGGCTTTAGCGCAAGAGGCTACCGTTAAGCCGGGTCGGGTAGTGGCACTCGACCCTCGCAAGGAAAGGTTAAGTTAGTCGATGCAGTTCGGTAGTAGGTTGAGAAGGAATACTCAGAATGGATGTGATATCCAATCGTCAGTTATTGGTAAGAGTACGTAAGTATGTTCGTATGGTGCCGTTCACTTGGAGCGCCTATTTAGCTTATTGGCAGTTGCGGGTTGGGGTGGAGCGGCGTCGCCGTTATTTTTTAAGCCAGGAGCTTGTTGACTTCGGCGCATTTCCCCAGCCTACTCTTGAAGAGCCTGTGTCACAGTTGTGTACTGCGAACCAGTTGTTGTCACCCGTTTTTCGAAATTGGTGTCGGGACATGCACAGCCCGGCCAGATTTTCCCGTAAGCAATGGGAGTTTGCCTATATTCTTCAGGCCCTGAAACTAACAGGCGTGTTGCGGCCTGGTATGAGCGGGGTGGGATTTGGTTGCGGCCGGGAGCCACTAGCCGGGTTGATTGCGCAGCATGGATGTAGAGTTCTGGCTACTGATTTGGAACAGCAGCAGGCCGCTGAACAGGGCTGGGTAGATACCATGCAGCATGTGTCCAGTTTGGAAGGGCTTTATACAGCGGCTGAGAAATTTATTTCTAGAGAAAATTTTGATGACCGCGTTCAATTCCGGTCCGTCAATATGAATGAAATTCCCGACGATCTTGAAGGAAAATTTGATTTTACCTGGTCTGCTTGTGCGCTGGAGCATTTGGGTTCATTGAAGCATGGCTTGGATTTTATCAAGCATTCAGTGGAGTGTCTGAAGCCGGGTGGTGTGGCCGTTCATACGACTGAATTTAATCTGTCTTCAAATGATGATACCTGTGAACACCCGAGCTGTTCCATTTATCGAGCCTGCGACATACGGCAGCTGATTGGGGAGCTTGAAGCATCAGGATTTATAGTGGCCCCCTTGAATCTGAATACTGGAGAAAGTCAGGTTGATAATCATATTGATGCGCCGCCCTATAGTATGTCACCGCATCTGAAGCTGTTGATCAGCGGGTATGCGGTAACGTCTATCGGTATTATTGTTAAAAGACCAGCGTAATCAACATTAGAGCAGTACATTTCTCTACGTTAAATAGTGATGCAAGATTGAGTCATTCAGGTGAACTACTTGCGGCTACCAGGCTTTCCTCGGCCCGACTTGCGTGGACTGGTTGATTTTCCCGCCCCGGAATTTCTGGTAACAAATTTACCGCTTGTTTTGCCCGATCGGCTCTTTCCCTTGGCGGCTTTAGTCGAATCGGATTTACCAGTCGTTGATTTTGCTGACAGAGATTTGCCTGGGGTATTGCCCTTAGAAGGTTTTTTCACTCGCGCTTTGCTGCCTCCCGCTCTCACCTTCTTCCCCGGAGATGCCGCTGCACTATTATCCGATGTCGCAATCGCCTCCCGGATACCCGCCATTTCCTTATCAGTCAGATTACGCCACTGACCCGATTTCAACGTGCCCAACTTTACCGACATAATCCGCACGCGCTTTAACTTAACCACCTCATAGCCCAAATATTCACACATTCTGCGGATCTGCCGGTTTAAGCCTTGCGTTAGAATGATTTTGAAACTCAGCGCGCTTTGCATTACGACTTTACACGGTTTGGTTCGTGTCCCCAGGATTGGTATCCCGCTTGACATTTTTTCAACAAATTGACCTGATATCGGCTTATTCACCGTTACTACGTATTCTTTTTCGTGAGCATTACCAACGCGCAGAATCTTATTAACGATATCGCCATCGCTGGTTAAAAAAATCAAACCTTCGGAGGGGTTGTCCAGGCGTCCGACTGGGAAAACACGTTCCTTATGGCGAACTGCATCAATAATGTTGCCTGCCACGTTTTGGTCTGTTGTGCAGGTAATACCGACGGGTTTATTGTAGGCAATATAAACCCGGTCCGACTTGTTATCCGGGACATTTTTGATTTTTTGCCAACCCACTTTTACGGTGTCACCGGGCATCACTCGTGTGCCTAGTCCAGCAACGCTACCGTTTACCGTTACCGCACCTTCTCCAATATGTGCGTCCGCTTCGCGACGGGAGCAATAGCCTGAATCGCTGATGAATTTGTTCAGGCGGATGCCGTCGCCAGAGGTCACTGATTTCGCCACGAAAAATTCACTTGGGTCCGATGGATAGAGAAGATCGTTGTAATCACTTAATTTGCGCCTGCATTTTCTCGTTTTTAAGCCCTGGATAGTGCTTCGATTTATCTTGCTCATACTGAAGCGCAAGCCCGGAAATTTTTCCTCCGCTACCGGTGGCAATCCAGCGTTTGACCCTGCCAGCATCCCCTAGCGGGGTGCGTTTGCCAAAGGAGTCCAGAAACACCATGGCCACTTCTTTCCCTTCGATTTTGCTTACCATCACAAGGCAACGTCCGGCTTCGGTGATGTATCCGGTTTTGCTCAGTTCAACCTGCCAGCGGCTGCTGTGAACGAGGCTATTGGTGTTGCCGTAACCAAGCACATACCGGGGCTTACGAAACCGGGCGGTAAAAACGGGAGTCGTCGAGTATTCACCAATGATTTTCTTTGCTGCCACAGCTTTAGTCAGTTTGATCATATCCGCCGCTGTTGAAACGTTCCCTACCGACAAACCGCTGGCATCCACAAAGGTGCTGTCCAGCATGCCCAGCTCATGAGCTTTCACATTCATCTGGATAACAAAAGCCGTGACGCCACCGGGGTAGCTTTGTGCTAGCGTGTATGCTGCCAGATTCTCCGAAGACATTAATGCGATTCTGAGTAAGTCCTTGCGCTTCAATTGCGATGTGATGCGCATACGGGAGTAAGCGTTCTTGCTGGTCTCGCGATCCGGTTTGGGGATCTCAACCCATTCTTCCAGGCTTTGCCCGCTTTCCAATACCACCAGAGCGGTCATTAGTTTGGTTAGGGATGCAATAGGCGCTATCCAGTCGTCGTGCTTAGCAAACAGCGGTTTGCCACTCTTCAGTTCTACCACCGAGGCTTTTACCGCAGCCAGATTCAGGTCGTTGCGCTTGACATTTGCGTCGGCAGAAAAGGCTGTAGGGGCGAAGAAGGAGAGAGTAGCCAGAATAAGAACAATGAGCGATTTATAGACCACGGGACGCTTATTTTTGTTGGGTGATAGGCCGAATATTCCGATGTATTCAGCTGAATTTCAACCCAAACAGGATATTTGTTTCCCGGTCGGGCATGTGGGAAACTCAGGCTTTGTTTTTACCTGGAGGGAATAACCATGTATATCGCTATGAACCGCTTCCGTATAACCAAAGGCCGTGAGCAGGATTTTATCAACGTGTGGAAAAACCGCGACTCCCACCTGGAGACGGTTCCGGGGTTCAAAAAATTCAATTTGCTGCAAGGCGCTACCGGTGAAGAGGAAACCCTGTTTGCTTCCCATTCGGAATGGGAATCCGAAGAAGCGTTCCGCAACTGGACCAAATCAGACGCTTTTCGTCTTGCTCATGCTAATGCCGGCGATACGAAGGGGATCTATTTGGGACACCCGGAATTTGAGGGCTTCGCGTCAGTGTTGTAGCAAGCTGTTAGGCGGGAGCGGCAGGCAGAGCCGCTCCCGGGTACCGAAGCCCATGTCATTTAATAAAATTGAAGAGGAAAGAGTTACAGAGCGATTGTTGGTGTTGTCGCCTCAGTCCGCCTTTTGGTTCGCCAGGATCTGACAGTTAACGCTGTCCAGAATCAGGTCAAGCCCGTTGATGAAGGCACGGCGACTGTCTTTCATGTCCTCTATCATGGCCTGGCCGCACATTAACAACCACGGGTAATCTTCTACGCTGTTATGGGCTTTGCTGATTTCATCCGGGAGTGGCACGGTGCCGTTTTTCAGCGCGATCCAGATTGTGGGAAAGACTTTTTCCACCCCCCGTTCACGCACCGGAACCAGAATATTGCTGCCGGTTGCCAGTTCTGACATGGCTGCATAGGCCGTTAAGGATTGTTTCGGCGTAAGTCCGGCATTGATCAAGACGCCCAACGTTTCGTTCTGCCATTGCAATACGGCAGGGCCGAAGCTGGTGGCATGAGTCATGTAGGGAATCATATTGGGCGCGCTGTCATAGGCATCCCACATCCGGGAAAAAGACGTTTTAAGCCATAAGCGCCAATCGTTGCGATCGATCTCTTCCGGCACCAGATGACTGTCTGTCAATTGTTTATCAATCACCGCAGCGGTGAGTTCATTTTTATCGGCAAAATACTTATAGATCGCCATCGGAGTGACTTTCAGCACTGTGGCAATTTTCCGCATGCTGAGCGCGTTCATGGGATCTTTCTTGGCCAGCTTGTAGGCGGCGTTAATAATTCGATCGCGGGATAATGCAGTTTTTCGAGCGGTCACGGCTTCTGGCATATTTGTTTATTTGATCCGTTCATTTATAGATGGATAAAGCCTGAAAGGCAATCACAATACCGTTTGTTGGCTTTTAGGTGCCCCTTTTTGGCTTGCGATGCCGGCAATCGCATAGGTAACGATGGATTTGAAATTCAGGTCCCGATCCAGGTCCCGCTGGCTTAGATTGACGTTGCTCAGGGTGGGAAGACGCTCCGGGTGGGCATCCAGGTTCTGGAACAAGCGACTGTAATAGGGCGCGTATCCGGAGCGGGTGTCTTCGATGGTTTGCAGTTCCTGTTGCACATACCCGGTGATGGTGGTGATCAGGAAGCTGTGTGCTAATAGGGCGGCACGGGGCTCAAATCCAAATTCCACCAGTATGCTGGCTTCTTTTTCCAGGTTGATAAAATCCGGATCCAGCGCGGCCTGCACAAAATCGAGTAGGTCCGGGTGTTGTAGCAGAGCGCTGCGGTAGTATTCGGCCACAACACAAAGCCAGCTCGACCAGCTATGTCCTGTGGCGTCGGGTAATGGTGGCAGATCATTGCGTGACAAGGACGCGCGAATACGGCGTAGACCGTCTATTCCGCCGACATGTCGATACAGAGTGGTCACATTCACCCCAAGATGATCGGCAACATCTTTCATGGAAATGTCGGTCTCGTCCAAGCTCACTTTCCGCACGGCATGGGCGATTTTATCCATATCAATCGAGGGAGTGCGGCCCCGTTTCGATTTCCCCCGTGTGCCAGCTTGCGTAAAGGTGCCCGGCTTTGTGATGCTCATGATCCTGCCTTTGTCGAGTGGCTGCGCGAGCGTATTGTAAGTAATACGCAATAACCATGCAAAACCAGACTGAATTCGCTCGCGAAGCCGCCTTGTGGCCGGTCAGGCGTTGATATTCTCCTTAAGTGACATCTGCATGTGTTCACGCATTCTGAATTTTTGAATTTTCCCGGTCACCGTCATCGGGAATTCGTCTACTAAACGAATCAACGTCGGCACCTTAAAGTGAGCAATGCGCTCTTTACAGAACGCGAGGATGTCTTCTTCGGTAGGCCGGGTACACTTCTTTAATTTGATCCAGGCACACACTGCCTCGCCGAATTTTTCATCGGCGATACCGAATACCTGCGCCTCCTGAATCGCCGGATGAGTATAAAGAAACTCTTCAATTTCCCGAGGATAAATATTCTCGCCACCCCGGATGATCATGTCCTTTATGCGCCCGACGATCTGCACGTAACCCTCCGCGTCCATGATCGCCAGATCACCGGAATGCATCCATTGCTCTTCATCAATCGCACAGCCGGTTTGTGCTTCTTCGCCCCAGTAGCCTTTCATCACGGAATAACCCCGGCAGCACAGTTCACCCTTTTCTCCGGTGGCAACGGTATTGCCGTCGGCATCAACGATTTTTACTTCCTGGTGCGGGCCGATTTTGCCTACGGTTTCGCAGCGTTTATCAAGCGGATCATTGCGTGCCGTCATATGATTCACCGGGCTGGTTTCGGTTTGCCCGTACATTATGGTGACCTCTCGCATGTGCATTCGGGATATCACGTTGCGCATTACATCAGCAGGACAGGGGCTGCCAGCCATAATGCCGGTGCGCAAAGAGCTAAGATCAAATTCATCAAAGTTTGGCGTCTCCAACTCTGCAATAAACATGGTAGGCACGCCGTGCAGAGCGGTACAGCGCTCCGCTTCCACGGTTTCCAATACGGTTTCAGGATCAAACGCTTCGCTCGGCAAGATGGCCGCGGCACCCTGTGTCAGGCAGGCCAGATTACCCATCACCATACCGAAGCAATGATACAGCGGAACGGGAATGCACACCCGATCCTGTTCGCACAGGTTCATTCCCAGGGCAACCTGATTACCGTTATTGAGGATGTTGTGATGGGTGAGGGTGGCTCCTTTAGGACTGCCGGTGGTACCGCTGGTGAACTGTATATTGATTGCATCGTGGGGGTTAAGCGCTTTGTTTAATTCACGCAATCGCAAATACTCTGCCACACCACCTTCATCACAAACCTTGTCAAAGTTAAACATACCCGGTGTTTTACCCTGTCCCATGCGGATAACCGTCGTGAGGTGGGGTAAATTCGCTGCCTGCAGTTTACCGGCGGTCGCTTGTTTCAGCTCCGGTATTAATTGATCGAGCATTTCCAGGTAGTCGCTCGATTTGAACTGTTCCGCGCTGATCAACACTGTGCACTCCACTTGCTTCAGCGCATATTCCAATTCATGCAAGCGGTAGGCTGGATTGATGCACACCATGATAGCGCCGATTTTGGCGGTGGCGTATTGGGTAAGACACCATTCCACCCGGTTGGGTGACCAGATGCCAATGCGATCACCGGGTTTTACACCCAGCTTTAACAGGCCTGTTGCCAGCCGATCAATTTCTAACAAATATTCCTGGTAGGTCCAGGCAATATCCTGATGCCGTACGACCAGGGCATCCCTTTGTGGATATTGCTTGGCAATGCGATTAAGGCATTGCCCGATGGTTTCTTCCAGTAGCGGTGGTGTAGTCGGTCCGCTGAGATAGCTATGAGCCTGAGAATCCATGCCTTTAAGCTCCAGTCAGTATTATTTTTTATCAAACAGATATAAAACTAAAATTTGCATATTTGCAGTAACATTGCATAAATGATGCATTATCCGGTTTAGCCAGCATCATTGGCCTAAATTAAACGCATAAGATGTGTCCAATAACAAGAGGAAAAGCCCCCGTACAGCCCCAATTTGCTAATCACAGCCGGAAGTTTGATCAGGAGGTTGACGTCTTGGTAGTCGGTTCCTGGGCTGGCGCACTGGCTGCTGAGGTGGTGGCAGGAGGACAGGGTCGCAAATAAGCAGCATTTTACAGCGTTGCGTGAGCGGCAACCGCAAGTCATGGTAGCCGGTAAGCTCACCATGACCCTGAAAGAAGGATAATCAACTTGTTAGCTTAGACATTCCCCAGCTCAATCCCGGAGCAATGGCCCCGACGATGGCAAGTCAAAACAGCCTTGATATCAGCGCCGCGATGGCCGTTTCCACTTTGAGAATGCGCGGGCCCAGAGTAATTGCCTCAAACCCTGCTTGCGCAAGCTTATCTACTTCGTAGGTAATAAACCCGCCTTCGGGACCGATGGCCAGGAGCGTTTGCTGGCGAACGGCAGTGGGGCAAGGCGTTGCTGTGTCAGCCGGGTGTGCGGTCAAACACAGTTTGTTTTCTGCCAGTTGCGGCAACTCATCTTCCACAAAGGGTTTAAAACGCGAGCGCAAATGCACTCGCGGCAAGATCGTGTCACGGGCCTGTTCGAGCCCTGCCAGCAACTGTGTGTGAACCGATTCGTCGCTCAGTAACGGGGTTTGCCAATAGCTTTTATCCACGCGATAGCTGTTGATCAGGTAGATTTGTTTAATGCCCATCGCCGTGCAGGTCTGCAATACCCGGCGTAACACTTTCGGTCTTGGCAGTGCCAGCAACAGGGTTACCGGCAGCGGTGCCGGGGGTGGCGTGTTCAGGGTAGCCAGTGTCACCTCAAGTTCCACCCGCTGCGGATCAATGCATTGCGTTACCGTCGCCAAACCCATTGCCCCATCCACCAATCCGACCCGCAGCCGGTCGCCCACCGAGGGTCGGATTACCTGCGTGATGTGCCGAGCGCGCTGATCATCCAGAATCACAGGTCCGTGGTGGCCGGAAGGCAGTTCATGGGGTTGCAGGAGGATTAGGTTCATGGTCGCATTATGCCACCTTTGGGGCTCCTGTCTGCACTGAATTGGGCTGAATAGCAGTGGCGCGCTGAATTTGTGATTCTGAAAGATGCATTTACGATTTTCACCAAATCAGCGGCAAATAGGCAGCTGAAAATGCCAGACAACTATGGGATAATGGCCAGCCCTTTGAGTTAGGGGTATCTGCTTCCTGTCTGCAAACGTCAAACAATGTAAAGTGCTTTACCAGTGGCGTGCCTGTTTAAAGACCGGTTTATGGCAGGGATAGCAGGAATACAAAGGGCGGCGCTGGATACTGATAAGGGGGTATTCCGGTCAACCGGAAGAAACGAAACTGCTGTTGACTCAGTGGTCAGTACATCCAATAATCTGCCGACCCCAAAAAACGAAAATAAGGATCACGCCATTGTGCGGGCTCCTTGGTAGGTTTTTCGCACCCTCCACGATAGCCGGTAACCCTGGGTTACCCGGTGCCGGATTTTAGAAAAGCCGCTTATATTTCATTGTTCTAGCCAATTGACAAAGAGCGTTTACAGCATGGGAATACAGAAAAAACTTGTTCCGTCGTTGGAAAATCCTTTCCACGAACCGGAAACCAAAGAATTCAAGATCCCCGGTGAAATTGCCCGCGAACCCGGCATCTATGAAGAATCTCTTAAGCAAGGCTGGGATCTCATGCAGCGTCCCGAGACCGCAGCCGGTGTGGTCGCGATCGAGAAGCAGCATCACAAAAAACGCATGACCGTTTGGGAGCGTATCCGGGTTCTTACCGATAAAGACCCCATAGTCCTGTATCAGAACTGGGGCAAGAATCTGGACGGCGCCTCGATTGTAACCGCGATCGCCAATATCGACGGACGTGATGTGGCCTTATATGGCCATGACTTCACAGTGCGTGCTGGCTCTATGGACGCCACCAATGGACGCAAACTGGCTAGCCTGATTAAGTTGGCCGGCGAGCGCGGCATTCCTCTCATCGGAATGAACGATTCTGCCGGTGCTTATGTACCCGCCGGGGTTGGCGGGCTGGACGGTTACGCCGAAGCCTTCGCTGCATTACGCCGTATCAGTGGCGTGGTGCCCAGCATCATGTGTATGTTTGGTTACAACGCCGGTGGTGGTGCTTACCTTCCCCGTCAAGGCAGTTTTATGATCCAACCCAAGGACACTTTCTTTGGGTTAACCGGTCCCGGTGTTGTGAAATCGGTTCTGGGTGAAGACGTCACCGCTGACGAGCTGGGCGGGCCGGGTGTGCACGGTCAATCCGGGGTGGTGGATTTTGTGGTGCCTGATGAAGTGTCCGCACTGCGCAAAGCGAAAGAGCTGCTGCGTTATTTTCCGGATAACAATGCCGTGATGGCGCCGTTCCAGGAAACCTCTGATCCCACTTCGCGTAAAACCTGGGATGCCGACATCCTGTTCAAGAAAGCCTTCAACTCTCCCTCTGGTTACAACACGCCGTTAGATATCCGGATCCTGATTCAGCAAATCTGCGATCACGGCGATTATACTGAATTCCAGCCCGAGCGTGCGCAAAACACCGTGTGTGTATTTGGTCGTCTGGGCGGTAATGTTGTGGGTATTGTCGCCAATAACAGTGCGGTCGCTTCCGGCCAGATTGATATTGCTGCTTCTTATAAGAACGCGCGATTCATCCGCTTTTGTAACGTCTATAACATTCCGGTTGTGTTCATCGAAGACACCACCGGATTCCTGCCTGGCACCGACCAGGAGCGTCAGGGTATTGTGCAGGCCGGACGTGCCATGCTGGATTCCATTATCGACCTGCGTACACCGCGTATTCTGTTAATTGTGCGGAACGCTTTTGGCGGTGCTTATGCAGCCTTCAACAGTTATGCCACGGGGGCCGACGTGGTATTGGCATTGCCGACCACACGTCTTGCGGTTATGGGTAACGCCGGTAAAGAGTTTGTTTACAAGAAGGAAATGCAGGCCGTTCGCGGTGCAGTAAAAGGCAAGCTGGCACAGCGCATTGATGAACTGATGGCGGCCGGTGGCAGTGAAGCGGCCGCCAAATCACAGGCTCAAGCAGAAGTGGATGCCTGGGTTAAGGAACAGGATGCCCATTACAACGCGCTGTATGAAAAAGAACTGATGAATCCGAAGGAAGCTCTGAGTCTGGGCTCCATTTCACAACTGGTCATGCCCTATGACCTGCGGCACAGCCTGGCACAGAATCTTGAGTTCTTGTTACGGCACTATAAAGCGGCTCCCATGAGCGGCGTGCAACGTGAGTTCCACTAAGTAACCACTGGTTGATGAGAATTAATAGGATTTAGAACATGAGCAACGAAAATTATTCAAACAACCCGCTGGTGAATAAAGACCGACGACGTAAAGCGTCGGATTCCGCGTGGGTAAGTCAATTTGATTGCAGCGATATGAAGCCGCTGATCATTTGCCGCGGTCCGATCCGCAAAGAAGTGATGGACGTGTGGGAAGAAATGGGCATCACCGATTACGGAATTCTACTGTCGGAAAAAGATTCCATAACCTACAACAATGCATTAGCGCCGGAGTTGCGCCAGATGGCAAATCCGGACCGGGTACACCGGGTGCCGGATTACACGGGTATGGATAAAGACGAGCGTACCCAGCGAATCCAGCAGATAATCAGCATAGCCAAAGAAAACGGACACGATTCTATCTTCGCCGGTTACGGTTTTATGGCAGAAGACGATGCGCTGGTTAGTGCGCTTGAAGCCGCGGGTCTGAATTTTATCGGCCCCTGTTCGGCCACGGTTCGCGGTGCGGGTGCGAAAGACGAAGCCAAAAGAACGGCGCTGCAGAACGACGTATCCACTACCCCCGGGATCGATAACCTGACCTCATTGGCGTTGGTGCGCAAAGCCGGAAACCTGGAAGGCCTGAAAGCGCTGGCAGACACCCACCAACTGGACGTCGATGGGGCGGCCTGGGAAGAGGGCAAAGCGCTGGAAGATGTGGCGGATGCGGTGTTGAATGCATCTTATAATAAATCCATCGATCTGCTCAGTGTTGACGAAATCTGTGCAGAAGCGATTCTACGGGTCGCGGAAGTGTTTGGTCGCTACCCTGAAAACCGGGTGCGTTTGAAAGCGATTGGCGGCGGTGGCGGTAAAGGCCAGCGTATATTGCAATCGCCGGCTGCATTCGAAGGCGATCAGGATGCGCGTATCAAAGAGGCTGCCTCGGTTGCTGCAGAAAAACTCATTGAGATTCTGCAGGAAGTGAAAACCACCGGGGTGGGCGATAACAAGAACGTATTAATCGAACTTAACATCGAAACCACGCGTCACCAGGAAATTCAGGTGATCGGCAATGGTGTCTGGTGTACCACGCTGGGCGCTCGTGATTGCTCTTTGCAAATGCACGAGCAAAAACTGTTAGAGATTTCCCAGACCAGTGAAATGCTGGAAGAAGCCATTGCCAGGGCGGAAGCCGGGGGCAAAGCCGGTGAAGTGGCAGCACTCAAAACCGATCT
The DNA here is from genome assembly GCF_009746715.1 of Ketobacter sp. MCCC 1A13808. NCBI lineage: Bacteria > Pseudomonadati > Pseudomonadota > Gammaproteobacteria > Pseudomonadales > Ketobacteraceae > Ketobacter > Ketobacter nezhaii. The sequence continues at coordinate 248,604 of NZ_VRKW01000006.1, read as the reverse complement.
GGATATTCTGCTGAAAATGGAGCAGGAATCTGAGCGCTTCGGTGCTGCGGTGGGACTCGATTCGGTTTCCACATTTGAATGTATTGTGGATAAAGGCAGCCACTTCTTTATGGAAATGAACACCCGGATTCAGGTGGAACACCGCGTTTCCGAGTTGTGTTACGCCCTGAAGTTCGTCAATCCCGAAAACCCCGACGATTTTTTAGTGGTGGATTCCTTGGTGGAAGCGATGACGCTGTTGGCTCGTCACGGCAAGGCGTTGCCGAAACCGGTTCGCATCCCCCGCGAGCGTGCGTCTGTTGAAGCCCGGCTGAATGCCACCAACGATGCGTTAAAACCTCATGCTGGTGGGGTGATAGAATACTGGTCCAGCCCGATTGACGGTGAGATTCGTGATGACCAGGGTATTACCGCCCGTAATCCGGATACCAAGCAATTCATCAAATACCATCTGGCGGGTGCGTATGACAGCAACGTAGCGCTGTTGTTAACGGTGGGGAACGATCGCCGCCATAGCTATGAGCAAATGGCCGAGCTATTGCGCCGTACCCGAATGAGCGGTGAGAATCTGTCTACCAATCTGCATTTCCATTACGGCCTGGTGCATTGGTTCCTGGCAGAAAATGTTCACGCGAAATCCACAACTAAATTTGTAATGCCTTATCTGACATTGGTGGGGCTGGTCAAGCAGGGTGCCGCAGATTTCGATCTGGAGTACGCCTTTGCCCAGACCAAGGCTTCCTATAAAGCGCAGATCGACGATGCGCAAGCCGTCGATGCGACCCTGGACCGCAAGCACACTTTATTGTTGCGTGCGCTGGAAAATCTGGTTGCCGACCCCCACGTGTTATCCGGTTGGTTAAGCCTGAATAAAGCCAATATCCGCTTCGAAGGCGATGCTGTAATCTGGACGCGTAACCCGATACAGGTGCTGGATGAAACGTACCATTACCTGAATATGGACTATCGCTCCGATCTGCCGGCAGCAGAGTGTATCTGGAAACAGGACAATGAAATCCTGCAAAAAGCCCTGCAGTTCTATGCTGAACTGGAACAAAAGCTGGGTGAAAGCGACTGGACCAAACTGAAGGACTTGCTGCAGGCCGATTCTCCGCAAGGGGGCCTGGACGCCGCAACCTGGAGCCAGGTGCAAGCCGCCCATGTGGGTTTCCAGGCGGGTGTTGAAGTCATGAGTGCGTTCCCCAAAATTGCCAGGGAAGCCGGTTTCTATGAGCTTCTGGTCGATGAGAATCTGGACGTACATATTCCGGAGTCATTACACGATGAAACCCTGCAAGCGAAGATGATGAAAGTGTTGGTGCCACCTCCGGCCACCAAGGCCGATGAAATCGTCGCGGTGAGCGGAGGAATGTTCTACGGACGTGAAGTGCCAGGTGCACCGACTTTTGTGGAGCAGGGTGATCATGTTGAAGCGGGCCAGCCTATCTACATCATCGAAGTAATGAAGATGTTCAACAAAGTGGTTGCCCCGTTTGCCTGCACCATCGACAAGGTATTGCTGGAAAATGTAGACGGCTCTATTGTCAAACAGGGTCAGCCACTGTTTAAAGTGACGCCCGATGAAATCATAGTCGAAGAAAATCCGGCAGATGTGATGGCGCGCAGGGTAGCGCGTACCGACGCGTTACTAACCGGCTTGATCTAGTGCGTAATCTCGACCACGTACGTTCAAAATTAAAGGAACAAGTCCCTTTAATTACCCATATGGGGATCGACGTGGTCGCCTGGGACGGTTCCACTGTCATGGTGGAAGCGCCCCTGGAACCGAATTTGAATACCCACGGCACCGCCTTCGGTGGCAGCCTGTATTGCGTGGGTGCCATGACCGGTTGGAGTTCGGTGCATCTAACCTTGATGGACGCTGGTCACCTGCCCAGCGTGTGGGTGGCGAAAGGTGAAGTGGAATATTTGAAACCGGTGCGGGGAGTGTTGCGGGCGAGCACTACGGTGACCGGCGCCATGCGCGACACGCTCATCAGTGCATATGAAAGTAAAGGCCGTGCGAAAATCAATATCGAAATCGTGATACAGGAAGAGGGGCAGGACGCAGTGCGCATGAAGGCGATGTATGTCGCAATGTCTCCAACCGAATGATGCAGATCCCCGCTCCGGCGCTAATTGCGTAATAGTATATTTGGCGACAGATCTTCGATAACCACTTTATTCCTTCCCGACTCTTTTGCCTGATACAAATTCTGGTCGGCAGCAATAATCAACGTTTGTGGCGATTGCTGCGCATTCGGTGTCATCGTGCAGCATCCAATACTCACCGTTAGATAATCTGAAATGGGTGATCCGCTATGAGGTATCTTCAAACTCAATAACTTTTTGCGGATTTTCTCTGCCAGCACCAGCGTGTCGGCTTCTTCGGCTTCCGGTAGCAACACCACAAATTCCTCTCCGCCGTAGCGGGCGACCACATCGCTGGAGCGTTTCATACACTGGCTAATTAACCGTGCCACCACTCGCAAGCAATCATCACCGGCGATATGGCCATAGGTATCGTTATACCGTTTGAAAAAATCCACATCGATCATCATCAGCGACATCGGCCGGCTATGTCTGGCGCTGCGGCTCCACTCCTGATGCAGTAAAGAATCAAACAGGCGCCGGTTGGGGATATTGGTGAGCCCATCCAGCCGGGCGAGGGCGGTCAGTAAATCGTTTTTACGCTTCATCTCCAGGTGGTTCTTAATCCGGGCTTTTAGAATAGGCACCACCACGGGCTTCGTGATGTAATCCAGAGCGCCCAGGGCCAGCCCTCTCTCCTCATTGCGGGAGTCTGTCATCCCGGTCAAGAAGATCACCATAATGTTTCGGGTCTCAGGGTCTGCTTTTAAGCGGCGGCAAACTTCGTAGCCGTCCATCTCCGGCATAGTGACATCCAGCAATACCAAATCGGGACGGGATTCTTGCACCATTTTCAAAGCATCTTTACCGCATTTTGCAATTGATACAATCATGTCATGATGGCGTAACAATAACGCCAATGCTTCTCTACTGGTTGCATCGTCATCCACGACCAGTACTCTGGGAGCCTCGGCTTTACTGTAGTTTTTCCTGGAATCGATAATTGATGCAGGATTACTCATGGGTGTTCTCCTCATACTCTTTACCGGGGGCAAGTTCTGCCGAAGTGTTTGTTTGCGCGTAATTTCTTGTGCTGATATAAGGGGCTGAGCAAGTATCCTGCCAACCGTGTGTTGTAAAAGTAGACAGAGGTCACCATACATCTGTGAAATAGCCGTACTTATCGGTTTCCTGCCTTTCAATAGCGTGGTTCTGTCCTATTATCAGGTTATCAACGAGTCTTGGTGTTTAACCTTGCCTAAATTTACGGCAGTGATGCCGTTCATTCGGAAGTGGCGAATCAAATTTGAAGTTTCTTGGTGGCGTGCCGGTACCCCTGTTCCGGTTTCCAATTAGATTATTTTTTGTACTGATGGCTTGGGCGTCGGCGAACGTCAGTGTCGCCAGTTATTCCGCCCCGGATATCAATCCGGCGGGTGCTGCGAACGCAGCGAGTGCGAATCCATCGGCGTCGCCGGAAGCGGCGCACGCGATGTCACCGGCGGGATCCCCCGAGGCGGCGGAATCCGCCGATTCCCTAAAATCGGTGCGTCCCAATTCAACCTGGTCTGCACCGGACCTTCCCGGTGGGCGTGAGTCGTTGCAAGTGCGTTGGAGTCCTTTATCCATTCAGAGACAGGATTTATTGTTCGCCAACTATCAGCGCAACGGTTCTTCAGCCGAAATCCTGGATCCCACCACCGGCTATCAACTCAAGTTGTTTGCGCTCAAGACCAATGCTACGACCAATTACAACGATGTGGTTTTCACACACACGCCGGGCGAGACGAACTATGGCGCGACCATGTCCTATGATGTGTCCGGGCCCTTGCAGGTGAGTGCCGGTTATATCGGTGAACGGGAAGAGCAGGAAGAGCTGTTTCCTGGCTACCAGCCCACCGGCTACGGATCCAACAGCTGGAATATGGCCGCAGACACCCGTTGGCTGGGTAAAAGTATTACCTCGCATTGGGAATATGCCCGTTCCGAATACACGGCCAACCGGTTCGAAGCATCCGATGTGGTTGCCGATCAAGCCATGCAGGCGCAGTTACGATTTTCGTCTGACGGGGTGTTCGGTTCCGGGTGGATGGATTATTGGGCCGGGCAGTTTCACTACCGCTCTGTAGGCCAGCACTTCTACAGCGCCGGCAACGGTGATTTGGCGAAAGGGCGTGATTTGGCCCGGTTCCATTTCCAAACGGCCGCGATGGGCGTCGGTATGGAGTTTGAGTGGCAACAGGAGTGCGACAACAAAGAACTGGAACCGATTAGCCTGGCGCCGGTTATTGAGCGTTCCGGAGTGCGTCTTAATTACAACCTAAGTAACTTAACCCAGCGTAACCACTTTTGGAAAAATCTGGGGTCACCCTCCGTTACAGCCCGCTATTTCCGCGCAGGCAAGCAGGAACAGCAGCAGTTGATAGTGAACCGGGGTTATGAAATTGTCGACGTAGCGGATGAGGTCGGGCTGAATCTGTTATTTACCTATACCGACTGGCATTGGAGCCTGGACTATCAGGTAACGGATGAAGACCTGAGGCTGCAGGCGCTTCCCTATGTGCAGCAAACCTACGACAAACCATCGGATCAATTGCACCACGCCACCGAGTTTCAACTGGGCTGGTTACCGACTAACCGGCTGTCCCTGAATCTGAATGCGCAGTGGTATCAGCGCTCCGAGCTGGAAGTGGACCATACCTTCCAGAACCAGAATTACGGAATCGAAGCGAATATCGATATGGTGCCGAATAAGCTGAGTGTGCTGATGAAGTACAACTATGGCTATCAATTTATGGAGCAAAACCAGTTTGATTACCGTGAACTGGATAACCGCTCGTATTTCGGAAACGCACAGGTGTCCTGGCACGCGGCCAAAAAAGTAGGCCGGCGTCCGGCGGTGGATGTCTATCTGAAAAGCTCCTATGGCCGTCAGCAAGACCGGGTGCAGGCGTTTGCCAACGACCAGTGGTCTGCTCACTTGGGGGTAGAGTTGTATTGGGCCAAGAAAGACAATTGATAGGTGACCGGTTTCTCCATTAAGATCCTTTCATTGCAAAAGCTACAAATTCCCCTGACCTTTTTGTATTGACTACACCTTCCCCTGATCCTTGATTTTTTTAACTTTCTCACATTTTTTATCTGATTTTTGCTGGCTCCGCACGCCTTAGTTAGTAACTCCTTCTGTATCCTTTGCCCCTGAATTGTGTATTTCCTGCATTGCCCGGACTGCTGGCAGAATTCTTGCTTGGCGTAACGGCAGGCCACGGGCGTGGTTTTATTTCGGTGTGGCAGGAGTCCGGGTACAGGGAAGCACCGTGGAACAATTTCGGAATTCGGAGCTGAAGTAGTGATCAACCATTTATCCAGTTTGATGTTCGCAATGGCGTTTTGTTGTTTTGTCTGGGTACCCACGCACGCTTTCAGCCAGCCAACCGTTCGCGCACCGGCAAAGCCGGCCGAGCCGCCTGCGGTGGTGCCTCAGGCGGCGGCTATAAACCCGGCACCGGCTCAGCCCCAGCCGGCCTTGTTGGATCAGATTACGGCTCGAGCCAAAGCGCTGGCGGCAACGGATTATGTGGTGCCAGAGGAAACCTTGCCAGCGCCCTTCGCCAACATGAGTTACTCCCAATATCGCTCAATTCGTTTCCGTCCGGAAGCAGCCTTGTTTCGCGACGAATCTGCTTTTGAGATCCAGATGTTTCACCCGGGCTTTCTGTATAAGCAGCCGGTGAAACTCAATGTGGTTGATCCGAATAAACAGGTCAGCGAGGTCGGCTACGACGCGCATCAATTTGAATTTGGAAAACCCAGTGCGGGCTTGGCCAACAACGATTTCCATCACACCGGCTACGCAGGCTACCGCATCCACTACCCACTGAATTCCGCTGAATACAAAGACGAGCTGCTGGTGTTTCAGGGGGCGTCGTATTTTCGGGTAGTGGGCGGTGGCCAGATATACGGCATTTCGGCGCGTGGGCTTGCCATCAATACCGGGGAGCCCGGTGGCGAAGAGTTCCCCCGCTTCACCGAGTTCTGGATTGAAAAACCCGCCCCCCAAGCGACCAGCATGACAATACTCGCGCTTCTTGACAGCCCTTCGGTTACCGGTGTGTACCAGTTCACATTAAAACCCAATGCAACCGTCATAGTAGATGTGGAAGCCAAACTCTTTGCGCGAACCGATGTCACTAAACTGGGCATCGCGCCACTCACCAGCATGTTTTATTTTGGTGAAAACAAAACTCGGCACTTCGACGACTTTCGTCCGGAAGTGCATGATTCAGACGGAATGCAAGTGCTGACTCAAGGGGGTGAATGGATTTGGCGCCCACTTACGAATCCGAAAAAATTGCAGATTACGTCGTCCGTCAGCCCCAACGTAAAAGGGTTTGGCCTGTTTCAGCGTGACCGGCAATTTGAAAGTTATCTGGATTCTGAAGCGCATTACGATCAGCGCCCTAGCTTGTGGGTGGAGCCGACAGGGGAGTGGGGCGAAGGCCGGGTCGAGTTGGTGGAAATCCCGACAGACTCGGAAACCAATGACAACATTGTGGCTTACTGGGTGCCGAAACAACAACTGAAGGCCGGACAGGAGTTGGAGATTCGTTATCGGCTAAAAACCGCCGATTCGGTAATGCCTGAGCAATTGACCGCACAAGTTGTCCGCACCCGGGTAGGCCGGGCTGGCAGCGGCGGAAACAATTCACCGGATACCAGTTTGCGTCAGTTCGTCGTGGATTTTGCCGGTGGTGATCTGACCAAGGTGGCAGCAGGACTACCGATGGAAGCCAGGCTGGAAGTGTCATCCGGCAACTTCAGGGATTTAACGGTATTAAAATTGCAAGACGGAAAGACATGGCGGGTGGCCTTTAAGCTGGCACCGGAAGAGGACAGGACGGTTGATATGCGTTTGCAATTGTTGTTACGCGGTCAACCCTTAAGTGAGGTATGGAACTATGTTTGGAACCCCGACAACATCGAGTAGATCCGACGCATCGCACGCTTATCGGATACCCGCAAAAGGATTCAGGGTGTTCGTTGTTTTTCTGCTGGTGATTGCCACCAGCTGTTTCGGTGCCTGGACGATGTTCGATATATTGAGGGCGAATGGCACCACGGCCCTGGAAGGGGCTGTGTTGGTTCTATTCACGATCACTTTTGCCTGGGTCACGATCTCCTTTTGGAGTGCGATCATCGGTTTTATTTTACAGCTGTTTCATCTGGACCCGTTGACGTTAAAGCGCTACAAGTCCCCCCGCTTGCTGAGTGCAAGCCAAAGCAAAAACTTAAGCCGAAGACAGCGTCGGGGCAATGCCAGTCGCAATGAATACCGGCCACCTTTCCGGGTGGCTGTGATCATGCCGGTTTATAATGAAGATGCGAATCGTGTGTGCGCTGGTTTTGAGGCCAATCTGCGCTCACTTGCCAAAACGGGCGCCTTGTCGCAATTCGATTTTTATTTACTGAGTGATACGCAGGACAAGGAAAAAGCAGAAGTTGAACTGGCCGCATGGCACGGATTAAAAGCCCGACTGGGTGACCTGGGCGCTCAGGCATTTTATCGGCGCCGGGAAAAGAACACCCATCGCAAGGTCGGTAACGTCGCGGATTTCTGCACCCGTTGGGGTAGTCGCTATGAAGCGATGATCGTGCTGGATGCAGACAGTATCATGACCGGCGATTGTATGTTGTCATTGAGTCAGGCATTGCACGCAAACCCGGACGCCGGGTTAATCCAGACAGTGCCGGTTCCGGTGCGGCAGAAAACGTTTTTCGGTCGCTTTCTGCAATTCTCTGCTGCGTTATGTAGCCCCATGCTGGCAAACGGTCTGGCGTTTTGGCAGACCGACTGTGCAAATTATTGGGGCCATAACGCGATCATTCGGATTCAGGCCTTTCAACAGCAATGCGGGTTACCAACGTTGCCGGGCTCTGCGCCCTTTGGCGGAGAGATTCTGAGTCATGACTTTGTTGAAGCGGCCCTGTTACGTCGTGCCGGTTGGTCGGTGTTTTTGTTACCCAATCTAAAAGGCAGCTATGAGGAAGTCCCCAGTAACATACTGGACTACGTCACCCGTGATCGCCGCTGGGTGCAGGGGAATGTTCAGCATTTGGGATTACTGCGGTCAGCCGGTTTTCGTGGCATTAGCCGGATGCATTTATTTTTAGGGGCAATAGCTTATATCTCGTCACTGTTCTGGTTATTGATGCTGGCGTTGAGCACAGCCGACGCGTTGATCCGGGCGCAGTCCGATATTGTGTTTTTTAGCAATCAGTATCAGTTGTTCCCTGACTGGCCCATCGCGAAAACCAGTCTGATATTTTCACTGCTTTTCCTAACCGCCTGCATGCTGCTGGTACCGAAACTGCTATCGGTGGTGGAAGCCGCTATCAACCGGCGAGCGGAGTTCGGGGGTGTCATCCGTTTGTTTTTCGGGGCCACTCTGGAAACGGTGTTCGCGATCTTAATCGCACCCGTGATGATGGTGTTTCATGCCTACTTTGTGGTGAGCGTGTTGATTGGTCATCAGGTCAATTGGAACGCGCAATCCCGCGGCGGGCGCATGACTCCCTGGAGTGAAGCGTTCAAACGCACGGGGTTCGCTGCTGTGATTGCGATCGCCTGGGGTGTGGTCACGTATTTTTATTCGGAATTGTTTTTCTGGTGGTTGTCGCCGGTGTTGGTGGGGTTGATTTCCGCGCCGATGATTATTCGCTTTTCAAGCAGCATAAAGTTGGGCGAAGTTATGGGTGCAATCGGTATATTTGCGGTGCCCAGCGAAGTAGAGCGAAATCCGTTATTGCGGGATGTGCGACGTTTTGAGCGGGTGGACTATCCCGCCATCAATACGGCTCCCCTGCAGTCCAATCTGGTGATGCCGCGGGAGCTACCGACGTTAATGCCGGTACAAAGTTTCCGTGATTTCCGACCCACTTTGACCTTGGACGTGAACGTCGATTTACGGGCCGAGCTGAATAGCGATTTTAGTTTAGCGCAGCGCAGACGCGGCCGCCCCATGCCAGCGATGACCAACCGCAAGGTAGTGTAAATGCGTTTATATGTGAGGGGTCATTTCATTTCTTATTCAAAGTGAATACGCGGCGCTGCTTCACCTTGGCCTTGTCCGGTAGCAGCTTCGATAAAGCTCGCCGACGATGGACCCCTGCCTGACGCCACCGCCGTGATGTTTTTCCAGTAATGCTCAGTTGGCAGTAAAGCCGGCGCTGATCACGCTACTGTCAACGAAGCCTGGCCGTATCGCAATGGCCTGAACTGTGGCAGTGTTGTTTAGGGTAAAGGGTCCAGTGTACAGCGTTGAGCTGCTGCTTGGCAGTGACCCATCGGTGGTGTAGTAAATGTTGGCTGCCCCGGTGCTGCTCAGCGATACTTCGACCGCACCGGTGAACACGCCGCCTTCGGGGCTCATGGCCGGTGCCGGCAGGGCGGGTATGCCACCATTCGATGGGGATTCGGCCGGCCCTTCGTCGGAAGGAATAAAGGCGGCCTCATTGCTCAATAGAATTTTATCCACCACCAGACCGTTATAGCGCATCCACAGATTCAGCGTATAGACCCCGGGCGTATCAATTTGAATCGCATGAACCTGCGTTTTTTCGGAATTGTCCCATTGCCATCGGCTCTTCCAATCACCCAGATCCCTGAACTTGAAAAAATTGTTCACGGGCAGCAGGCCTATGTCCAGCAACTCACCGTCGATACCCACATACAAGCTACCGATGGCGTTCGTCGATTTCTGGCCTCTTAGCCAAAGATAATAGGTGCCGGCTGTAGAAAAATTAATTAAGTAATCGGCGCGGGGACCTCTTGCATGGTCTTCTCGTCCAACGCCGACGGTCATATACGGCAATTGAATGACCGCGCCCCCGGTGGCGCCGGCAATATCCACGCGCTTCCAGGCTTCACCATAGAATGGAGGGCGGGTATCTGCCGCCGTTAGTAACGAGGCATTTTCACCTTCCATGACGACCAGGCCACCTTCTTCCTGGAACTCCCGGCTGGCATCGGTGGCCGTCACGGTGTAGCTGGCCGACGCAACGGGGCTGTCGGCCAAGCCATCTGCCATTGCAATGGCCCGGATATCCGTTTTGCCCAGCTCCAGGGTGATCGGAGAGCCGTTGTACTGCGTAGAGAAGGCGTCAGGATCGGAACCGTCGATGGTGTAAAAAATAGATGTGCCCGGCGTTGTGGAGGCCATATAGACCTCTGCACCCGGGCCCAGGGTGCCTCCTTCTGGATCAAAGGTGGGCGCTTGGGCCACAGCCGGGTCGGTGGGGTCGGTCGGATCCTTTCCCGGTAAGTAGTCGGGGTTTGTTGAAAGTATGATCTGATCGATTTTCAGGTTTGGGGATTTCATCCACAGGGTGAAGGTATATTCCCCTTGAGCCGGAATTTGAATACTGGCAACCCCTTGGGTTTCAGCATTGTTCTCCCATACCCAGTTGGTATCGGCCTCGGAGGTAAACTCAAAGGACGCGGGGGTATCGTTCGCCGCGCCGCTCAATCCGAAATAGACAGATCGGTTTGCCTCTGTTGATAGGCCTCTTAAGAATAAGTAATAGGTGCCAGGGTTGGTAAAGTAGATTTTATAGTCGGCACGGGTGTTGTCAGCGCTGACATCCGTTTTTTCCGTGGTGTCCGGAGCTTGGATCAGAGCGCCTCCGAAGGCGTCGTCCTGTTCGAGGATATTCCATTGCAGTGAGTCAGTCGCACCGGCAACGATCTCCTGGGACGCCTCCGCTTCCATTACCACCAGTCCATTCTTTTCCTGGAATAGGGTTTGATCAATGCCGCCGACAGTGTAATCGGCACTGGCCACCGTGCTGTCCTGGTAGCCTTCCAGCACGCCTATCGCTTTTAAGGTCCGATTGCCATCGCCGAGGGCAACGGGGGAGTTGTATTCCGTTGAGTTAACGCCGGGTTCACTGCCATCGAGGGTGTAATACAACGTGGCCCCGGCGGTGGTCGTGCTGATGGCAACGCTGGTGCCACTGGCTACGGTGCCGGCCACGGGATTGAAGGTGGGTGTCCCCACCGTCTCTTGTGCCGGAGGGTTAGAGCTGCCCCGGTCTGCCCCGGCATTTTGTCCGCGCTCTACCAACTCAAAGTTATCGCAGGCAGAGACGCCAAAAACAACACAGACAAGAATGAAAACATATTTCCATTTGGCTGCACGGATAACACTCATAAATAATCCTTTACTGCATCAATCTAGTTGACTATTTCTTTCCGATCGCAATGCCGGGTCTGGCGGCATCCGTGTTTATTGGTGGATCGGTGTTTTATACTCTTATTGACGTCACTAGTTGGCCGTAAGCCACATAGGTTGAACGTTATTGGTCATAGGCATCCTCTGAGTCCGTAACCCGACATCGGGTTGATGTAGACAGTGTGACCGTATAATAGTTGTAAAAAACACCCAAGAAGTAAGGCCCGGCAACATTGCCAGGCCTTACTCGCTGCCTTCGTCATGGCGGGCCAGTTTGTTATGGGCTGCCCACTGAGCTGGCAGATTCTGCTGCTGGCGGGGTTACGTTGGGGTCGATCGTGGCATCCTGTGTCAGCATGATCTGATCTATGATCAGGTCAGAATCGCGCATCACCAGACTGAGGGTGTGCACGCCTGTGCTTTCGATTCGCACTACGAACGTTGTGATCGGTGACTTACCATAGAGCTTGTTATTCCAGTTCCAAACGTTTCTACCCACTTCGCCCAATTTCAAAGACAAGTGCTCATCATTCGTTGCACTGGGTTCAACGATGGCCCCGTCTATCGCGATGCGAACGGTTTCATAGTTGGCAGCTGGTGACAACGTTGTTATTCCACGCACCCAGAGGGTGTAAATTCCCGGGTTAGTGAAGTCAATGTTGTAGTCCAGCTGGGCAAGCTGTCCGATGTAAGGGTGCGTACCGATATTTATATCGGCTCCCACGGGGGCTTGCACCGCATTAGCCGTCGTGGTCCCGCTCGCACCTGTTCCGCCATCGACGATGGTCCAGCTTCGCGAACCATCCACAGTTGAGGCAACAGTGCGATGGAAGTTTTCCGCTTCCATTACCACGGTGCCATCCTCTTCCAGGAACACCGTATCCGCCGTTGGGTTCACGGTAAATCTGGCCTTGTTTGCAGTACTGTTGCTGAAACCGGGTCGTACCGTAATCGCCTGAACAGTGGTTGTGTTGCTCAATGTAAACGGGCCGCTGTAGAGCGTGGAGCTGGTGGTTGGCGTCGATCCATCGGTGGTGTAATAGATGCTTCCTCCCGTGGAGCTGGAAAGGGACACATCAACGGTTCCGGCAAACGAGCCTCCGTCCGGGCTGATCGTCGGTGGGGCTACCGTGGTGATGCCGCCACTGGACGTTGATTCTGCCGGGCCGTCGCCGGTGGGCGTATAGCCTTCATCATTGGTGAGTATGATTTTGTCGACCACCACATCGCTATAGCGCATCCAGAGATTCAGCGTGTAAGTGCCTGCAGTGTCTATCTGGATTTCGTGGACTGTGGTTTGTGACGATGAGTCGTGCCATTCCCAGGTGGCGCTCCAATCAGCGAACCTTTTAAACCTGAAATAGGTGTTTGGTGTTGCCAGGATTTCGCCGTCAAGGCCCACAAAAAGGCTGGCAGCCGCATCGCTCGATCTGGAGCCCCGCAGCCACAGGTAGTACGTACCGGTGGTGGTAAAGTCAATGGTGTAATCAACACGAGGCCCTTGTTCATGGTCTGCTCTCTCCACACCGAGTTCTATATACGGTGATTGGATAACCGCACGGCCGGTTGCTCCGGCGGTACTGACGCGGGACCAGGACTCGCCATCGAAAGGCGGATTGGTCGCCGGCGTGAGGGAGGAATAGTTTTCTCCTTCCATTACAACCAAACCACCGGATTCCTGAAACACGCGGCCGGCATCACTGTCCGTTACGATATAGGTTGCGGTTGCAATGGGGCTATCCGTTAAATCATCAGCAGTGGCGATGGCACGAATCTCAGTTTCCCCCAGTCCCAAAGCGATAGGCGTGCCGGTGTATTCAGTGGCGAACGTATCGGGATCGGAGCCATCAACAGTGTAATAGATGGACGCACCGGGCGTTGTCGTAGCCAGGGATACTTCTGCGCCCGGCCCGAAAGTGCCTCCGGAGGGATCAAAGGTGGGTGCTTCAGTCGCAGTCGCATCGGGATCGACCGGATCGGTAACCGGTGGCATGTCTCCGTCAACACTGGTCAGATAGATGTGATCGATTACCAGGTCATCATTACGTGCCCATAGATTCAGTGTATAAACGCCCTCGCTCGGGATAGTAACGGTGAAGGGGCCATTGCGCGAATCATCCCACTGCCAGTCACCGGTGCCGGGGGCCAGGCGGAAGCGGGGGTTACTAACCAGAGCACCGTTTAAACCTATGTAAGCGCTAAGGTCGGTCGCATCACCGGGCCAACGCAGCCAGATTCGATAGGTGCCGGGATTGGTGAAATTAATATCGTAGTCTGCTCGTGTACTGGTGTTGTAATCACCAAAACCGCCGCTGACATTGGGTGCTTTGATTGCTGCCCCGTCAAAAGCACCGGCAGGTGTGACCTCAGCCCATTCCGCTCCCCCGGTAGCGGCGGTGAGCACATGATAGTTCTCGGCTTCGATATTGACCTTGCCGTCCACTTCTTGAAACAGTCCGTCATTAACCGTGCCGCCTACGGTAATTGTTGCCGTGGCTTCCGTGCTGTCGGTCATTCCGGCTAGAACACCGATGGCCCGAATGGTGTATGTATTATCGGCCAGGGCGATAGGCCCGTTATACAGCGTTGAGCTTGTGGTGGGGGCGGAGTCATCGGTAGTGTAGTAAATCGCTGCACCCGTGGTGTCCGTACTGATAGTTATCGTCCCGCCCGAGGCGATGGTGCCACTGGCCGGATTAATCACAGGAGTTGCTACCATGGCCGGATCAGGGTCAATTGGATCGGTTACCGGTGGCGTGTCCCCGTCGATACTGGTCAGATAGATATGGTCGATCACTAAGTCATCATTACGTGCCCATAGATTCAGTGTATAAACACCCGCACTAGGGATAGTAACAGTGAAGGGGCCATTGCGTGCTTCATCCCACTGCCAGTCACCGGTGCCAATGTTCAGGCGGAAGCGGGGGGGGCTAACCAGGGCACCGTTTAGCCCCACATAAGCGCTGAGGTCGGTCGCATCGCCAGGCCAACGCAGCCAGATGCGATAGGTGCCGGGATTGGTGAAATTAATATCGTAGTCTACCCGGGTACTAGTGGTGTAATCACCAAAACCGCCGCTGACATTAGGTGCCTTAATCGCTGCTCCGTCAAAAGCGCCGACAGGTGTGACCTCACTCCATTCCGCTCCGCCAGGGGCGGCGGTGAGCTCATGATAGTTCTCGGCTTCGATATTGACCCTGCCGTCTATTTCCTGGAAAAGGCCATCATCCACTGGGCCGACGACATAACTGGCACTGCCGATAACGCTGTCGCTATAGCCATCCAACACAGCCAGGGCCTTCAGTACCACGGTGCCGTCTTCCAGTGTGATGGCTGTGCCAGGGTATTCCGTTGAGGCGTTGGTTGGATCGCTGCCGTCAGTGGTGTAGTAAATGGTCGCGCCCGGTGTGGCTGAGGCGATTTCAACCGTGGCACCGCTCGCTAATGTGCCGCTTGGGGGGTTAAAAGTCGGTGTGGCAACGGTGTTTGGGTCTGTGGGGTCGGTCGGATCATTCCCCGGAATGTAATTGGCATCCATCGACAGAATGATCTGATCGATTTTCAGATTAGGGCTTTTCATCCAAAGATTGAACGCATATTCCCCTTGGGCGGGGATCTGAATGGTGGCAACGCCCTGGGTGTCGGCGTTGTTTTCCCAAACCCAGTCGGTTTCCGCGGCAGCACTGAATTCGAAGTACGCCGGTGTGGTGTTTGCGGTACCGTTCAGGCCGTAAAATGCAGACCGGTTGCCATCGGCTGTGGAGCCTCTGATAAACACGTAATAGGTACCGGGGTTGGTAAAATAAATTTTATAGTCGGCGCGGGTGTTTTCGGCACTGGTGTCTGTTTTTTCCGTAGTATCCGGTGCCTGGATCAAGGCGTCCTCGAACGCATCGTCCTGATCAACAATATTCCACTGCAGTGTGTCGGTTGCACCGGCAACAATCTCTTGGGCCGCTTCGGCTTCCATGGTCACCAGGCCATTTTTTTCTTGAAATAGAGTCTGGTCTATGTCCCCGACAACATAGTCAGCCGTGGCCACCTGGCTGTTATCGTAGCCTTCCAACACCGCGAGCGCTTTAATCGTGCGGTTGCCATCGCCCAACGCGATAGGGGCGGTGTATTCAGTCGAGTTGATGTGCGGTTGCGAGCCATCCAGAGTGTAATAGATGGTCGCACCGGAGGTCAGTGTGCTGATAGTCACGGTGGTGCCGCTGGCCACGTTTCCGGCCGCCGGATTGAACGTAGGTGTATCCACTACATTATCGTCGGGTGGCGTTGGCGGGTTAGAGCCTCCACGGTCATCGTCAGCGCTTTGTCCACGCTCCACCAATTCAAAGTTATCGCAGGCAGACACGCCGAAAACAACACAGACGAGTATGAAAATGAATTTCCATTTGGCTGAATGGAGAACACGGCTTTTGGCAAAGGGCATAGGTTTTTCTCTTAGATGTGCTTTGTAGAGGTACATTGTTGTTGTTCGGGTAATTTTTTCAGGCTTACCGGTATGATATAGGTTTAGTCAGTAAGTGAAACTAACAGCTTCGTTGTGTTCACACTACAGAATTGCGTCGAATGGTAGCATTTTAAATACAAACGTAAACACCATGCTTCTGTGTGGATACAGCAGTGTCAACCAAATGACTCCAAATGGACCGTTGGTTAGCAGGTTCTGATTTAAGTGCACAATGATGAGGAGGAGTCGTTGCCGAGTGGCGTGTTGCTTGACGTTTGGGCGCATTAACTGCTCTATAAGTTAATGCGCCCGGTGGATCTTTGCTTGCCGCCTATTGGGGTGGGCTAGGGTGTGCAGACGGGTAGGAACTCACTCAGTTTGGCGCGCCAGACATTTGCCATTTTTTGAGATCCGGCATTGTTAGGGTGCTGCGAGTCGTCCATGTCGGTGGTGTAATCCAAAGCGTCTTCGTGATCGACCAGAATCAGGCGGTCGTCAGTTCTGCTTAATGCCATAGCTTCCAATTGATTATTAAAATTGCTGGTTTTCGCTTCGCTGGCGCTGTCAGTAATGTCTTTAACGATTTTGGCCAGCACGACCACGATCTCCTGATCTATAAACTCTTCAAAACCGTCGATGCTGTTAAGCAAAGCTTGTACATTGCTCACGTTTTCTTCAACAGAGATTGGGTTTCCATCAATATCGGTATCGTTAGTGCCAATATGCAGAAGTATAATATCCGGCGTTGGTGCTGTGTTACGTTCTGGGTTTTCTTGAGTTGAATCAATCCATTTTGGAACATTGCTGTTGACGAAGGCTGCAGACTTCGTACTTACCGCAGAAACCCGATGTTCATAGGTGATTCCGGGAACAGTTAGGCCGTCGTCAAAAAAGCCAAGAAAGTTGACGTCGTAGTTGGAATCTGTCAAGTCTTTGAATAAGTATGGGCGGTAGGAGTGGCGCTGACTGGTGCCTGTACCCCGAGTGATGGAGTCACCCATGGGCATGATTTTGACGTTGCTTTCACAGCCAAGCAAGCCCCGGCGCAAGCCGATATTGCCGTCACCAAAATGTTGTTTTACCTGTGCCAGGGTTAATGCCACCTTGTGCACTGCGACTTCGTCGAGAGTGCCGGTAAAGTTAGCCCCATTGGTTAAACCACCGATGGTTAACGGCGCGTTGTTTCCAATAAAATCACCGCTGAACGCGACCGTTTGGGTGGCTTCTTCCACGTTGTCCACATACAGCGTAACCGTGTCGCCGCTTTTTACCGCCGCGATATGGTGCCATTGAGAGTCGGCAATATTCTTAATTCCGTTTAATGAGGCTGTGTTACCTGCACTATCGGTCATATCGAAGGCGGCTTTGCCATTGCTGCAGCCCAGAGACCATTGGGTTTGGCCGCTTTCATCGATACGGCCAACTACAGTTTCCGGAGTGGCGCAGCTCAAATCTATTTTTATCCAGGCTTCGACGGAAACGTTGGCATTAGCGGGCCAGGCAAGTCGATCGTCGTAGGTTTGGGTGAGCAAGTGCGATGTGCCGTTAAACTGCTCTGCAAAACCAAAGGAGCCCTCTACCACGCCATCCGGGCAATCGGTACAGGTTGCGCTACCGCCGATGTAATCAGCAAAACTGGTCGCGTCGCCTTCGTTAAATTGAAAGTAATGGCTTACGCCGTCAATTTCGCCGCCCGGGGGGGGCGTGGTATTCGCGGCTGTAACGGTAATGGTGACGCTAATACTGCCGGTTAAAGCAGGGTCGACCGCATCTGCTGCAACTATTTCGACGGTGTGCGAACCGATCTGGGATGCGCTGGGGGTCCAGCTAAAAGTGGCTTCTCCATTACCCTGATCAACAAAGTCCGAGCCCTGGGGGCGGGTATCCGCGGTCAGCGATGGCGGTGTTCCGTCCGCATCGGTTGCGACTACATCAAATGTGAGCAGTGTGCCTACCTCAACGCTTTGGCCGTCGATGGCGTTTATTTGTGGTTGGGCGTTGTCGGTTGGCGGCGTAGCGGTAAAGGTTGCTTCCGTTACGGTACTGCTGAGCGCACCGACAATCGCAACGGCTTTGATTGTAGTTGTTTCAGTAAGCGGTATCGGCCCAGTGTATAGCGTCGAGGTGGCGCTGGGCGCATCTCCATTCAACGTGTAGCGAATGGCTGCTCCGGAAGTTGAGGATGTTAAGGCCACATCAACGGTATCAGTAAACTCGCCACCATCAGGGTTGATTGTGGGCGGGCTGACGGTGGTCACCGGATCCGAAGTTACGTTGAGTGTTGCGGTTGTTGTCGCTTTGAGAGTCGGGTCGGTCGCATCGGTTGCTGTGACGGTAACCGTGTAGTCACCAACGTCACTGGTTGTGGTCACCCACTCGAAGCTTGCACTGCCATTGCCCAGATCAGTAAATACTGCAGCAGTAGGAGCGCCGCTAATGGTTAGTGCGGGGATGGTTCCATCCAGGTCTGCGCTCTGGGCCGTAAAAGCGATGGTGGCGCCAGCTTGCACTGATTGATTAGGAATGGCCGAAAGAGTTGGTGGGTTGTTGTCCGGAGTGGGTTCAGGGTCGACCGGTGTCACCGTGATACTCGCCGTCGCCACATTGCTGTTGTTCGCTCCGGTCATAACCCCCATAGCTTTGATTGTAGCGCTCTCGGTCAAGGTGATCGGATTGCGATAAACACTAGACCCTGTGGAAGGGGTGGTGCCATCCAGGGTGTAATAGATAGTTGCGATGGTGTTAGTCGAGGTGATCGTGACTTCAACACTACCTTCGAAACTGCCACTGCCTGGATTAATAACCGGGGTTGCCACAGTTTCGTTGCCGGTGTCTTTAGGGGGCGGATTGGTCGTTCCGCTGGGCTCGACACTGTCCTTACAGCCAACCAGTGCCAGAGTACCGGCTAATATTAAAATGATGAATTTTAATTTTGCAGATAATACCGCTTTAAATGCTGTTCCATTTTGCAAATAATACATAATGTTTCCGGACCTGACCTTTTCAAAAAAATCACTACTGTAGCGTCACAGCGGTTGACTAACGCCGCGTGCCATCAAAAAAAAGCCCCTTTTTCAGGGCGTGCAATTTTACTCTACAACGATTGAAAAACCTACCGAACCCTGACCTTCACCGTTCTCTGCTTTCACTACCACCGCATAACTTCCGCTAGCGGCGGGTGTCCAGCTGATCACCCCTGTATCCGGATTGATTTTCATGCCTGACGGACGTGTTTGCAGGCTGAAAGTCGGCTGCGGATACCCTACGTGATCCATCGCCAGAGTCAGCGTTTCGCCTATATCGACGGTATGGGTACTGGCTGATGATACCTGCGGGATCGTGGGCTTGCAGACTGGAAGAAATTCACTCAGCGGTTGGTACCAAACGTCCGCCATTTTTGCGTACCCGGCATTGTTCGCGTGCAGGTTATCGTCCATATCATCGACATAATTCAGCGCGGGCTCTTGATCCACTATTAAAATCTTATCGTGGGTTCTGGCCAGCGCCATGGCTTCAAGTTGATTGTTGAACTCGCTGGTGGCCGGATTGTAAACCGATTCGTTAATAATTTTGGCCAGTACAACGATGATGTCCTCGTCAACCAGGTCAATGTAATCCAAAATCGTTTCGACATCTGGGACATTGTGCTCATTTGTACCAATGTGCAACAAAACGACGTCCGGTGTAGCAAGCGATAACCAGTTGATTACATTATTGGCAATCTGTTTTGGTGTGAAGCCACTGTGCCCTTCATGGTCGTGATCGTATTGAAAACCGACGGGATAGCTCTCGCTCAAGCTGCCAATGAAATCCAGATCATAGCCTGCTACATCCAGGCTGTTATATAAGTAGGGCCGGTAGCTATAGCGGGGAATTGAACCATTGCCCCGGGTGTTGGAGTCGCCCAGGGGCATCACATCGATGCCGCCATCGCAGCCGATCAGCCCCCGCTGTAAACCGATATCGCCATCGGCATGATGCTGGCTCAGGGTTTTCGGTGGCAAAGCACGGTTGTGGATGGCAACTTCGTCTATTTGACCGGAAAAATAAGCGTTGGATTGTGCGTTCAGCAGGCCACCCACGGTGAGCGGCGTGCTGTTGCCCATGAACGTGGTGGCATACGAGGCACTTTGTATGGCTTCCAGTTGGCCGTCAACGTAGAGCCGGTTTTCCTGGTCAAAGCCATCTTTAACAACGGCGATATGA
Organism: Ketobacter sp. MCCC 1A13808; assembly: GCF_009746715.1. NCBI lineage: Bacteria > Pseudomonadati > Pseudomonadota > Gammaproteobacteria > Pseudomonadales > Ketobacteraceae > Ketobacter > Ketobacter nezhaii. Next base: position 228,621 of record NZ_VRKW01000006.1, on the reverse strand, counting down.
TGCCATTGGTTGTCATCGATGGTGCTGGTGCCGCTTAATAGTCCGCTATTGTTGCCGGACGAATCCGACATGAAAAAAGCGGCTTTGCCATCGTCACAACCCAACCACCAGCTCATGCCGCTGAGGTTATCATTGCGTCCGATTACGGTTTCTGCCGTTAAGCAGCTGGATGAGTGCTTGATCCAGGCCTCGAGCGTGATGCTGCTGTTTGCTTGCCAGGCCAGCCGGCTATCGTAATCGGCTGTGAGGATGTCACCGGAGCCGTTGAAGCTAAGCGCTTGTTCAAAAGGTCCAGACTCGCCGGAAGGGCAATCCGAGCAATGCGCCGAACCACCCGCACGATTTGAAAATACGGTGCTGCTGGTGTCATTGAATTGCCAGTAGTGGGTTACGCCTGGGATCGTTTCCGGCTGCGGATCCGGGTCGGGATCTGTGCTTCCGCTTTGAGTCGATTCGGCAGGGCCGTCGCCGGAGGGGGTTACTGCGGAGTCTTTGCTAAGAACAATGCGATCAACAATGGTCCCGGTTTCGCGCATCCACAAGTTGAGGGTGTGCACGCCGGGGCTGTTGATATCGATACTGAAAAAGCTTCCGCCTTGCTTCAGATCCGTCCAGATCCAGGTTTTGTAGGGTAGGAAACGGAAAAAGGCAGTCGACAGTGGTGTACCGTTGAGACCCACATAGAGCGTATCGGATGCGCCGTCCGGAGCGTAACCGCGCATCCATAAGTGGTAGGTACCGGTTTGGGTAAAGTTAATATTGTAATCGACTCTGGCGTGATCGCTGCTGAAGTCAGAAGTCGATTGTGCTGTCAGTGGAGCCTGGACGGCACTGTTTTCAACCGCTGCATTATTATTAATGGCATTCCAATTAACATTGTCATGAGACGCGTTCACGCTGCTGAAATGTTCACCTTCGATTACCACTAGACCACCTGATTCATTGAAGGTCATGCCTGCGCTACCGCCGGTGCCCGGATCGGGCGCTTCAACTAGAATGTGGGTCTGTATCTGGCTGGTTAGTGCGGAATCGGTGGCATCGGTTGCAATAATGGTAATCTGGTGCGATCCGACATCACTGGCGGTGGGCGTCCATTCAAACTGCGCGTTCCCGTTGCCAAGGTCGGTGAAGGTAGCCCCGGCCGGTAGGTTGTTGGCTGAAAGGGTGGGCGTAGCAGAGTCAACATCACTGGCCTGAGCGGTAAAGTTGATCGTGTTGCCAGCTACCACGGATAGGTCGTTGATGGGCGCCAGAGTCGGAGCTTGATTAATGGTCGCGGTGAATTGCGCACTGATCACTTCGCTGTCCTGGTAATTACTCATTACAGCGATGGCGCGGACCTGAGCACTTTCGGTGAGAGTAAAGGGGGCGTTGTACGCGGTGGAGCCCGTTCCCGGCCGGCTGCCATTCAAGGTGTAATAAATAGTGGCGCCCGGGGTGCTGGATGCGATGCTGACGTCGATACTTCCCTGAAAACTGCCGCCATCCGGATTGATTGTCGGGGTAGCTACAACATCGGGGGCGGGATCCGTCCCGCCGTTCCGACTGGATTCGGCGGGACCGTCTCCGGATGGCGTCAGTGCGGAATCTTTACTGAGTACAATGCGGTCAACGATGGTGCCGGTCTCGCGCATCCATAGATTAAGCGTGTGCACCCCTGGATTTTCTATATCGATACTGAAATAGCTTCCGCCTTGTTTCAGATCAGTCCATATCCAGGTTTTATAGGGCAGAAAACGGAAAAAGGCGGTGGAGAGCGGCGCCCCGTTTAAGCCGACATAGAGGGTGTCAGAAGCACCGTTAGCAGCGTAACCACGCATCCACAAATGATAGGTGCCGGTTTGAGTAAAACTGATGTCGTAATCGGCACGGGCGTGATTGTTGGCAAAATCCGAAGTGGATTGCGCACTCAGCGGGGCCTGCACAGCGCTGTTGGCGATCGCCTCTGTGGTATTTATCGGGTTCCAGAAAACGTTGTCATGCGACGTTGCCACGTTGGTAAAGTGCTCGCCTTCCATAACCACAAGCCCGCCGGATTCGTTGAATACCGCGCCTTCGGTATTGCCAGTGCCCGTGTCCGGCGTTTCGACTGTGATCGTTGTCTGTGTTTGACCGACAAGGGCGGCGTCAGCCGCGTCTGTTGCCGTAATGGTGATCAGGTGTTGGCCGGTGTCGCTGGACGATGGCGTCCACTCAAAGAACCCGGTTCCATTGCCTTGATCAGTAAAACTAGCGCCTGCGGGCAAATCGCTTGCCGCTAGGTGCGGAGTACCGGAATCGGCATCGCTGGCCTGGGCTGAGAAGCGGACTGTATTACCCGCCTGCACGGTTTGATTGCTGATTGATTCCAGGGTCGGCGCTTGATTCACGGTCGCGGCGAATTGGACGCTAACCTGTTCGCTGTTGAGGTAGCCATCCCGTATCGCAATAGCGCGGACCTGGGTGCTATCGATCAGGGTGAACGGGGCGTTATAGGCGATAGCCCCGGCATCCGGCTGAGAGCCATCCAGGGTGTAATAAATGGCAGCACCCGACGTGCTGGAGGCCAAACTGACCTCAACGCTACCCTGGAAGAGACCACCATTGGGGACGATCTGGGGAGTGGCAACGGTGTCCGGCTCAGGGTCCGGGTTGCCAGCGCCGTCGTGCGGTGTTTCGGCGGGGCCGTCGCCGGCAGGGGTTGAGTTTGAATTTTTGCTGAGCACGATGCGGTCTACCATGGTGCCTGTTTCGCGCATCCATAGGTTAAGCGTGTGCACTCCCGGGTTATTAATGTCGATACTGAAATAGCTGCCGCCCTGTTTCAGATCGGTCCATATCCAGGTTTTATAGGGCAGGAAACGGAAAAAGGCGCTTGAAAGCGGCGCTCCGTTCAAGCCAACGTACAGAGTGTCGGAAGTGCCATTGGCGGCGTAGCCGCGCATCCATAAATGATAGGTGCCGGTTTGTGTGAAGTTGATATTGTAATCAATGCGGGCATTGTTGTTGGCGAAATCGGCGTGTGATTGCGCGCTCAGTGGTGCCTGAGCGGTACTACCTGTAATGGCCTCGGCAGTGCTGCTGACCATCCACAGCGCGTTGTCGTGGGAAGCAATGACTTCGCTGAAATTCTCGGCATCTATGGCAATGGTGCCATCCCCGCTAACCGGCTGTTCAAAAGTGAGGGCCTGGGTGCTTGTTGACAGGCACAGCCAAAGTAACAATGCGCCCATGCGGGTCAGGCAATGCCGAAAGGCAAGGCGTCGTTTTTGGCCCGCAGTGTTCAGCATGCGGCTCTGCACGGTCAGATCGATATGTTTCATACCAAGTTGCTCTGGAGGTAATTAATTGTTCAAAGGCTTGCCTGGCACAAAGCAGCGATCAGGCGTTTAGTCCTCTGCCTAGCTGCAATCTGATGCAAATCCGGTTGCAGTACTACACGACCCACACGACGATTTTTATCGGGCCGGTATACAAGCGTGCGCGCTTGATTTATAGATTCTATGTAAGCCGGGGGGATTGCAGTAATCCCTCTCATCTGATGTTTGCTCCAGGGGAGCCCCAATAAACACCAGCTTCGGCAAAGCAAGCACTTTGTCATACTACTGGGTAATTTTCTAGTTGGGTATACGGAGAAATGTGTAAATATTCTTCAGTTTGTAAACTATTCACAGAGTGAGAAAACTGCCACGAATTTGGCTCCTTTCGGGCTGTTTTATGTCAAAAACCCAAATTTACTTCAGGCTCAGTGTTCCCAGCTCTTCTATGCGTGCACGTTCGGCCAAATCGAAGGATTGCTTATAAAGAGATTTAATTTGCTGGGCTTTATCGATGCCGGAAAGGGCGGCTGCCTGGATTGCTTCCCGGTTGCGTTCGAACTGCTCGTAGCGCGCGTCCCAGTTATTGATAGCGGGTTTTATCTGTTGTCGCTGGTCAGCAAGCTCATCCAGAGAGGCCTTACGCTGTTCGGGTGTCAGTTCCCGGTTGGTGGCGAGTTCCATGCCTTTTAACATAAACATCTGATCGGTATTTTCCTGACCGAATAGCTTGCGTGCGTTTGCCTCACCCAGGATGACGGCCTGAAGTTCTATCTTTTGCTCCAGGCGTTGTTGGTGTTCTTCAATATTTTGAGGGGTCCCGAACATGGCGGATTCGTTTTCCATGGCGACCAGATAATCATGATAATCCGCAACAATTTCGGCTACTTGTTCGCCAAGGGGAGAGGGCAGAGATTGAGTGATGGTGTGCTCGAGGTCTTTGACCAGTTTTGGGTCAAGTGGAAGGGGTACATTCTGAAAGCCGGCTGCAAGACGGTTGCTGGCGTCCCGATCCAGAATAACATCGCCGTTTTCATCCACTTTGATTTTCAACAATTGCTGCTGAATTGAAATGGGGTCCAGGGTGGGCAAGTCCATTCGCTCGGATGAAGCGGACGCTGTAGCTGGCGCATCAGCAGCGTCGGCCAGGGTCTCAACCTCCGCGTTGTCTTGCCAGTAGTCAGCAACCACCGGGGCTGCCGGGTCCGGGCTTTCGGCTAGTGGCTCCGCGCTCTTGCCCGGCTCGGGTGATGCGGGCCACAGTGTGAGGGCCAGCAAAGCCATCGTCATTAATGCGGTAAGAGCCAGAATAAGTAGTTTATATTGTTTTTGGTGTGTACTTGAGTTCATAGCGTTAAGCGATCCATCCTGAATCTTAATATCGGTTTGTGCCCGGGTACGTGCGATCCTCTCCGGGTACAAAACTCCTTAATCGAGGTCTTTTTTGCGAACTTCCCAGTTGCGGTCGATGCACAGTTGGCAATTATCGCCTAAGAACAACGCAGCTGCATTCTGGTCGCTCATCAGATAATAACGGAACCAGGCGGTTGCTGGTCCGCGGAAATCGCCGCCATCGCCAACCGGAACAAAGTGGCCGGCACCCTGCAAAATACCGTAGAACACAGGCACGTTAGTGACCCGGAAAACGACATCCTGATTCAGGTCTGTGTTTACCAGGGTGTCGGAACTGCCACCCATCAGGAACATGGGGCCATGTTGTTGATCTTGCGAGGTCGCGTCATGGCCCAGGCCCAGCACATAGGGTTCAAATGGCGCTGTGGCTTTTATACGTGAATCCCGCCCCGCCATGAGTGTGCCACCGCCCCCTTGGGAATGGCCGGCCGCACCCACTTTGGTTAAATCCAGGGTGCCGGCAAAGGTGCCGGAATTGCGCGCATTCTGCTCGGTTAGGTAGTTCAGGCAATCGATCATTTCTTCGCCTGAGCCAGCGTCTTCAGTATTGGCTGCTGCAACAACAAAACCGTGACTGGCAAAGTGGCTTAATAATTCCCGATAAGTGTCCGGTGTTCCTCCGGTTCCGTTTCCCCAGACAATAATAGGGTGGCGGACGCCGTTTTCACTCAAGGTGCGCGGATGATAGATAGTACAGTCTCCACCGCTGGATTTTGTGGTGCGATAGGGGCCGTCAGCGGAAAAGTCGATCACCGCCGGGAATGCAGAGTCTCCGCTGGACGGGGGTGATGGATCTGCTGGTACTGTTGGTTCCGGATCATCGTTAAATGCCAGTGCAGCCGTCGATAATAGGCAGGTCGCTGTAAACAAAGCGATGGAACGTAAAGCTGTAACCATGGGGTGTTCTCCGGTCTTGATCTTTGAGGTGTGTGAATCAGGCATCCTGACGACGGCTTGTTAGTGGGTTTTTATAATAGATAGTTCCGGTTGTTATACAAAGCGGCGTGCTGTCAGGGAGCAGAACCTCTGATTGAATCGAATGTAAATTGGCCCGACATTTCGTACCAGACCGATTAACGGTTTCGGGCATACTAAGATAGCTTTTGGCCGGTTTAGCAAGCGCCGGATTCGATTGTCATCAAGGAACTCGGGATGCCTGAGTAGGGGCATTTTAGATTATCCAGCGCCATTACACTGTGATGCAGTCAGGGATTTGTCCGCATTGTGACCATTCCCCGGGCTAATTGCTTTCAGCAATTGCCCCATTCAGCTACAGTAGGGCAATACCCTGGTGGAGTAGATTTGAATGCAGGTACTGTACCCTGACATAAAACCTTATAAAGAACATAGCATCATTGTCGACATGCCTCATCGGATCCACATGGAGGAGTGCGGCAACCCGCAAGGGATTCCGGTGCTGTTTCTGCACGGCGGCCCCGGCGCCGGCTGTGAGCCTTATCACCGGCGTTTCTTCGATCCTGAAAAATACCGGATCATCCTGTTTGATCAGCGCGGCTGCGGGCGCTCGGTTCCCCATGCCAGCCTGAAGACCAACACCACTCCGGATTTGGTCAATGACATAGAAACCATCCGTGAATTGCTGGGTATTGAAAGCTGGGTTTTGTTCGGCGGTTCCTGGGGTTCCACTTTGGCGCTGCTATACGCCCAGGCTCATCCAGAGCGGGTAGCGGGAATGATCCTGCGAGGTGTTTTCTTATGTCGTAAACGCGACATAGATTGGTTCTATCGCGATGGCGCCAACCGGATATTCCCCGATCAGTGGAATGAATTGCTGAAGGCGCTCCGGCTGAACAGCGGTGACGATATTCTGCAAGCTTACGACAAGATGTTGAACGGCGATAACGAACTGCAGCGCATGGCGGCAGCAAAAGCCTGGGCGGCGTGGGAAGGGGCGTGCGCTACTTTGCGGCCTAACCCGGCAATGAAAGGGCTTTTTGTTGATGGTCATACGGCATTGAGCCTTTCCAGAATGGAAGTGCATTATTTCAGGCACAACGGATTTATTGAGGAAAACCAAATTCTGCAAAATATGCCTAAGATCGACCATATTCCGTCGATCATTGTGCATGGCCGCTATGACATGATTTGCCCCATCGAACAAGCGGTGGAGCTGCATCAGAGTTGGTCAAATTCAGAGCTCAGCATTATTCGTGATGCGGGCCATGCCAGTATGGAACCGGGCATCGTCGATGCCCTGATCAAAGCAACCGATGAAATGGCACGTAAACAAAACAGCCGGGCGTAGGTAAGCAGCGCACGGTGATGATGGTCTGATGCAGTGCCCGAGCAGGAGCGTTATGAAAGGTTTGATCCAGCGGGTGTCACAGGCATCCGTTGAAGTCGAGGGCAATACAATAGGCGCCATTGATCAGGGCCTATTGGTGCTGCTGGGGGTGGAGAAAAACGACGACGAAGCCCGAGCCGATAAGTTGCTGCACCGTATCACGCACTACCGAATATTTAATGACGATAACGGCAAAATGAATCGCTCATTGTTGGAGGTGGGTGGCGGTTTACTGATTGTGTCGCAATTTACTTTGGTTGCCGATACCCGCAAAGGATTGCGCCCCGGGTTTTCTGGTGGCGCCTCTGCCGGTTCGGGCGAGGCGCTGTATCAATATTTTGTTAACACGGCTCGTGCCGCGATGAGCCCGGTAGCCTGTGGTCAATTCGGAGCAGACATGAAAGTTGCGTTAACGAACGATGGTCCTGTCACTTTTTTGTTGGAAACCTAGCGCTGTTTGAACTGATAAAAAAGCCTGCCAAAGCACATACTGCCAACGCCCAAACGATCAGTGGCGAGGTCGCAATGTCAAAGTGATAAGACAGTGTGAGCCCGGCCCCGTACCCAAGTATGCCGATTCCCCAGCCCCAATAGAGCCCGGCGCGCCACTTCCGTTCAGCGACATTGCGCATGGCTAAAGCCGGGATCACCAGGCTGGCGAACACCAGATAGACGCCGACCAGTTGCACACTGGTGGTCACTGTCAGGGCGAACAGCAGATAGAAACCCGCGTGGCCCAGGCGTTTTCTGAATAGCATCCAGACCACACTAATCGACATCAGAACAGCGGAGCTGACAGCGACCTGCTGCCAGGTAACCCACAGAATCTGGCCGGAAAGCATTTCTTTTAAGGCTTCACCGCCGTGGGGATCATGAGACAACAGCAACAATCCCAGGCTGGCAGCGAGCACAAACAGGATGCCGATCAGGGGTTCCTGGTAGCGTCCCAGTTTGCGCTCGGTGAACACCAAAATAAGCGCACCAATCAGGGCGGCACCGGCAGCAAAAAGTTGAGTACCCCAGGCGCTGTCCACATCCAGCAGCCGCGCGGCAATAACGCCGACTCCGGCAATTTGGGCGATCGCCAGATCAATAAAAATGATCCCGCGCTTTACCACTTCTTGTCCCAGCGGCACGTGGGATAAGACCACCACAATGCCGGCGAGAAACACCGGCATTAGAAAAGTCCAATCGCTTAGGTTCACCGCTGTATCCCGTTCAGCAGCGTTACAGTACGATCCATTAATGCGGTGAGATCCGTGCTTTGCTCGTCGCCGCCTACGGTGTAGGGCAGCTGAATCACCGGCAACCCGGTTTTATCGGCAAGCCAGCGTGCTGCTTTGTCATTTTGGTAAGCGGCTATGACAATTGCATCCGCGGGTTGCGTTTGTAATTGCTCAAGCAAACGCTTTTGGTCTGCAGCGCTGGGTGGCACCCCCGGCCGGGGTTCGATGGTAGCGACCCGTTGTATCCCCAACCAATGATTCAGATACACCCAATCCTGGTGATAAACCACGACTTTCTTGCCGGACAATTTTATTGCCTGTTGCTCCCATTGGCTGATCTTGCGTCGCCATTGTTGCGAGAACTCTTGCCACTGCGCCTGGTAAGCCGCTGCATTGGCTTCATCGATCAGCGCCAAACGTTGGGATAGCTTTGCTGCAATGGTATGCAGACGGTTCGGGTCCAGGTGCACATGCGGGCTACCGGCACCGTGTACATCCCCCATTGAGCGATCCAAGGCTTTCGGAATTTCCAGTCTTTCTACCTGCATGGCGGCTTCAAAATAACCGGGTTGTCGGGTCTGAACCGCTGGATTACCGGATCGCCGCAGTAGCAACGGTAACCAACCGGTTTCCAGCTCTGCACCGCTGCACACAACCAGATCGGCGTTGCGTATTTTAGCAATCAGCGAAGGGCGTGCTTCTACGTGGTGGGGGTCCTGCTGCGCCGTGGTGGCGCTGTATACGTTCACCCGCTCTCCGCCCAGCTGTTGTGTTAGTGAAGCCCACTCAGGTTCGCAGGCGAATACATTTAATTTTGCCCAGGCCATTGATGGCAGTAGCAGGCAGATCGATACAATCAACGTTTTCATTGTGCGGTTTCCTTGCTTAATTGGTCGTTGCGCAACGGTCTGCACGGTTAATATTGGTGAGCGCCGTGGCTGCCCAGGCTCATGGTGTATTGAATTAACCATAGATCGTCGCGATCCTCGCTCCAGTCACTGTGGTTATACTGCAAACGTATGCGGGAAAATTCGCTGTGATTGTATTCCAGCATGATGCTGTTGCGGGTGATGGTCTCGTCGCTGCCGAGTTCCGTTTCTTCCAGAAACTCATCCGGATCGATACCGTCGCTTTGCAAAACAGTGAATTGATTATCGGGTTCGATCGCTTCATAACGTATGGCGGTGCGCCATTGCGGGTGAAACCGATAGCCGATTTGGGCATAGTAGCCTGACAGTACGCCATCGTATTGATTGAGAATAGACGCGTCTCCGGCATCGGAGTGTTCCTCCAGCCGGGCCTCGGCCTCTTCGTCTTTTTCAAAGTATTCTGCTTGCAATACCCACTGTTGGTGTTGCGGGTTGCCGGTGGGCGCCCACTTGAATACACCATCTACTCCGCTGATCTGTACGTCGCCGTTTTGCAGCAGAAATTCCGCTTCGTGATCGGTTTCCTCGTGGTGGTGGTCTTCGCTGCTACGTTGATCATAGGCGGTGGTATAGGATGACAACCCCAATTGCCAGCTGGCGTTATTGCCAAGGTCGCTGCCGATTTTAGCGAACAGGGCACGGCCCTGATTGCCTTTGGTGCTGGTGCCCCCCGGGAAGCGTTCGCCTCGGCTGAACTCAGCGCCGAATTCCAGGTAGACGTCAGTGGGTGCCAGCCAGCGCAGTTGCACACCGTCGTCATACAACGCTTTTCCGAACAGGGCGTTGTAGATAAGGGGGGCGTCATAAAAAGTCCAGGCGTGTTCGTGCTGGCTGTTCATATAGCCGATGTTCGACAGAAAGCGCCCAAATTTAATGCTGGCACCGTGCCCGAGCCCAAGGGTTTCAAGGTAGGCTTCTTCCAGTTCCACTTCGGTTTCGCCATCGTGTTCGTGAAACGCCAGGCTGGTACTGCCATAGAACACATCATCGACATTGGCACTGATGGTGAGCTCCGAGTGCCCCAGGCTGAAGCCGTTGGCAGGCAATTCCGCTTCGGGACCCACAATCACACCGGGTAATTCAAAATCATCGTGATATTGGCTGTAGCGGCCGTCCAGAATCAAACTGATGGCAGGGTTAAATTGATTGCCGCTGATGTTGCCGGTTTCGGCGTGGGCATTGATATCAAGGCAGAAAAAAGTGGCGCAGGAAAGTGCAGCCGCCGAATAGCCGGCAGTGTTTAACTTGAGCATGAGAAGCTCCTTCACATATAAGAGTGTGTTGCCTTTTGAATGGAAGCAACGTTATGGCGGGTTTGAGCCCGCAGGATGTCGTGACTTATGTGAAGGACGGTGGCGCTCTGGATTGGTAAGCCAGTGTGAGTTGATAGCCGCTAAGATACTCAGGGGGTAGGATGTATAACGGAGGGGTTGGTTCCGGATCGGGCAGCGTGAAGTCGGGGGCGACACCCAGCAGGTTGCCGCCGATGGCCCCCAGATCGTCACAAATTTGTTTGTGGATATGAACAGCGTGGGTGGAATCGTGCGCGAGCACCAGCGTCTGGGCAGACACCAGCCAGAAGCCTAATAGCAGTATTAGAATTTTATAGGGCGGCCGTGTTCGGTGCTTCAACTATTCAGAACCCTGCTTTTAATCGGATTTGTTTTCAATAAAATCGTCGTTTTCATTGCCACTTTCGTTACCGCGCTTTTTTACCACACGGCCTAGCAATAATCCAACCTCAAACAGTAACCACATGGGAATAGCCAGCATGGACTGTGAAAACGGATCCGGTGGAGTCAGTAACATACCAAAGACAAAACAGAATAATATGACATAAGGCCGTTTTTTGGATAAATCCTGGACATCCGTGATGCCGCTCCAAATTAACAGCATGGTCGCAATCGGAATTTCGAAGGCGAGGCCAAAGGCGAAGAATAACTTCAGGGCGATGGTCAGGTAAGACGCAATATCCGGTGCCACGGTGACGTTTTCCGGGCTCGCCAGAACAAAGAAATTCATAATCAGCGGAAAAATAACAAAGTGGGCGAAGGCAATGCCGCCGTAAAACAGCAACACGCTCATGGCCAGCAGCGGCACGGCGTATTTGCGCTCATGATCGTACAGCCCCGGAGCAATAAAGCGCCAGGCTTGGCCCAGCACAACCGGCATTGCTAAAAAGAAGGCGACCACCAACGTCAGTTTGAACGGAGCGAAAAACGTTGATGTGATGTCCGTGGCGATCATCGTGGTGCCGGCTGGCAGTTGATCGCGAATTGGCTTGGAAACCAGTTCGTAAATGTCATTGGAAAAATAAATCAGTGCCAGAAACACAATCAATATCGCGAGTAGCGATTTCATCACCCGCTGGCGCAGTTCTACCAGATGCCCGATCAACGTCAGGTTGGAGTCGGTGGTGTCGGGAGGCGGTAACTTCTTCATGCTTTGGGGGATTCTTTGTCCGGACGGGGTGGGGTGGTTTCCGGTAACGGTTCCGCTTCGTTTTCGGGCCGCGTCGGATTATGTGCGGTATCAGGGTCTGTTTCTGCTTTGGCCGCCGCCGGTTTTGGATCCGGTGGCAGGATGTGCTGGCTTTCTACACCGGATTTCAGATCCTGTAGGGATTTATGGGCCTCGGTGATACCGGACTCATCCATTTGTTGTTTGATGCGTTGCTGAATTTCCTGCATGTTGACTTCACGCTCAAACTCTTCCCGCACGTTCATTACTGCGCGGCGGATTTTACCCATATAGGCGCTGCCCATGCGGATGGCGTGGGGCAGGCGCTCAGGGCCCAGCACCAGCAGGCCAACGATGCCCAGTAGCACCAATTCAAAAAAGCCAATATCAAACATCGTGTCGGTTACTCAGTCAGACTTGGTCTTTTTTCTTCTCGGCGGTGGCGTCAATCACGTCACCCTCAGCGTTTTCTTTTATTTGCCGGGCTTCTTCCGCTTTTTTCTCTTCGTCACTCATGGCGCTTTTGAAGCCTTTGATTGCACCACCCAGATCGCCACCCAGATTACGTAGACGTTTGGTGCCGAAGATCAGCAGGATGATTGCCAATACGATTAATAATTGCCAAATTCCGATTCCGCCAAAACCCATGGGGTTACTCCTGTCTTATTTGTTTTATTTTGAGCGACTTTCTTTCTCGGCTAAACCGGATAGATCAAAGCGCCGCTCTAGTTCTTTCATTATATCCGTGGAAGACAGTCCCAGCTTATGCAACATGACCAGGCTATGGAACCAAAGATCTGCGGTTTCATAGATCACATCGTCATAGGATTGACTGAGTTCGGCGTCTTTTGCCGCCAGCAGGGTTTCAGTTGCTTCTTCTCCGACTTTTTCCAGTATCTTATTCAGGCCTTTATGATAGAGCCCGGATACATAGGAGCTTTCCGGTTCGGATTGTCTTCGTTCTTCGAGCACTTTGTCCAGTGCCACTAGTATGTCATTCATAGATATATTACAAGGGAAGTCAATGGATTGGTTGGACCAACGTCACTCTTTGGCCAATACGTTATCAATCATCAGGGTTGGACCGCAAGCGGGTCAGAATCAGGGACGCCCCCAGGGCTGATATCACCCAGGCCCCCAGCGGGATCTCACTCCAGCTCAGAGACCAATGCGGATTAAAGCCCCAACTCAGTCCTGCGCCTAAGCCAATCAGGCCGAGCAATGTGATGATGCGATCACGGCGCAGCTGTTTCAGGTGGCCTTGTTCAACTTGCTGCAGCAACTTTTGCTGGTTCTCACTGAGTTTACGCATCTCTTGCAGCGCATCCCAGGCTAATTTCGGAATATGCGGAATTTGTTCGATCAGGGCCGGGCCGTTCCGCTTGATGGTCTGCATTATGGCGCCGGGGCCGATTTGATCCCTGAGCCATTGTTCCAGCAAAGGGCGGCCGATTTCCCAGATATCCAGCTCCGGGTATAGCTGCCGCCCCAATCCTTCTACATGAATCAGGGTTTTCTCCAACAGCATGAACTGGGGTAAGGCCTGCATTTCAAAGCGTCTGGCGGTCTGGAACAGGCGAATCAGAATGGGGCCGAATTCGATTTCATTGAGTGGCCTTTCCAATACCGGTTCCAGCACGGTTCGCAGCGCATTCTGGAATTCATGGATGCGGGTAGACTGCGGCACCCAGCCAGCTTCCACCATTAAAATGGCAATCTGTTCGTAGTCCTTATCCAGCAGTGCCATGAGCTGGCGGGCCAGCAGGAAGCGCTCCTGTTTGCTGAGGGAGCCGACAATGGCGCAATCCAGGGACAGATATTGTGGGTTCTGCGGATCTTTCAGGGACACCATAACATTGCCGGGATGCATGTCCGCATGAAAGAAATTATCCCGGAATACCTGGGTAAAAAAGATCTCTACGCCAAGCTCAGACAGATGCTCCAGGCTGACTCCGGCAGCCAGCATGGACTGGGTGTCGGATACGGGTACACCGTAAACCCGCTCCATGGTAAGCACCTTGTTGGTACTCAAATTCCAGTGCACTTCCGGCACGTACAGGACCGGTGAGTCTGCGAAGTTGCGACGGAACTGGGCGCCGTTGGCGGCTTCCTGCCCCAGGTCCAATTCCCCTAATAAAATATGTCGGTAGTCCGTGACCACCTGAACCGGGTGAAAACGTTTCGTTTCCGGGACTATTTTTTGCAGCCAGCGTGCGCCGGTCAGTAACAGTGCCAGATCTCGCTGCACCAGCGTTTCGATACCGGGGCGGATTACTTTAACGACAATTTCCCGGCCGTCCTTAAGGCTGCCTGCGTGGACTTGGGCTACCGAGGCTGAGGCCAGCGGTGTGCGTTCCAGATGCCCGAAAAGCGCTTCTGTCGTGCCTTTCAGCTCAGCTTCAATGATGTCAAAAGCCGCTTGTTCGCCGAACGGGGGCACGTTGTCCTGCAGATTGGCCAGGTCGCCTATGGCTTCTTCCGGGAGTAAGTCGTGACGGGTGGACAGCAGCTGGCCGAATTTAATGAACACCGGCCCCAGTTGTTCCAGCGCCAGCCTTAGCCTGCCCCAGGGGTGAACTTGGGTGGACGCCGTCCAGGCTGCAGGGTGCAAGCGAATGAAGAATTTTACGATTCCGCTGGCAGCGTGGTCGGGCAGCAATTCATCCAGTCGATAGCGGGCGAACACGGCATATATGGTGAGTAATCGGAATAATCGTCTCAAGAGTCGGCTTTGTCCTGGTTTAGCGGGTTCTCGTTTCTGCTTTGCAGGCGGCTTTGAAAGCGTGTTAGGCGTGCCTGGAGTCGGTCACTGCCCTCTCTAAGCTCTTCCACATCGCTGCGAAAGCGGCGAAATAGCTGCGGTGAAATCAGCCACTCCTGTTCTTCGACCAGTAAGTGTCTGGATTGCTGCAGTACGGTTTTGGCGGTACTGCGAAACCAGCTTAACCCGACCCGCGCCACGGTGCTGATCTGGTGGGCAGCGACATCGCCGACTACATCGCCCAGCAGGCTTTCGAAGTCCATATCCAGATCCCGCAGGATCACCAGAAATTGTTGCGCTAGTTGCTGGTCACCGTCGATCTCTATGCCCAGTTTCATCAGGTCCGCAGGGGTATTGTCCTGGTGGCTCATTTGCCGCAATAACGATAAGGCCGGGCCCCGGATCGTAACATCTGCAGGGGCATCCCATCGGCTTTGAAAGCGCAGTTGGCGCTTTCCCACCTCCAAATAAAGAGGGAAGTGCGGCTTTTCCAGCTCCAGGGCCAGTGTTCTCCCTTTTAATTTTACCAACTGCATCCGGGTAACGGGGGCATACATTAAAGTGCGATTGGCCGTGCGCTCTAACTGTTGTGTCAGAAATACCGGTATCAGTGACTGGCGATGGGGGTCCATTAGTATTTGAAGCCCCGGTGTAAAGCCACGACGCCGCCGGTCAGGTTGTGGTAATCGACCCGGTCGAGCCCGGCTTTGCGCATCATGTGTTTCAACGTCTTCTGGTCCGGATGCATGCGGATCGATTCCGCCAGGTAACGATAGCTTTCGGCGTCGTTAGTCACCAGTCGCCCCATAAAGGGCAGTACGCTAAACGAGTAGCGATCATAGATGCGTTCAAAGGTGGGGTTGGTGGGTTTGGAAAATTCCAGCACCAGTAAGCGGCCGCCTGGTTTGAGTACCCGGGTCATGGATTCCAGGGCGGTTTGTTTGTCGGTGACGTTACGCAGACCGAAGGCGATGGTTATGCAGTCGAAGCTGTTGTCCGCGAAGGGCAGGCTTTCGGCGTTGGCCTGCACATATTCGATATTGCCGGCGTAACCGTGGTCAAGCAGCTTGTCGCGTCCGACCTGTAGCATGGACGAGTTGATGTCGGATAACACCACTCTGCCGGAATCGCCCACGATGCGCGAAAACTTCATGGTCAGGTCGCCGGTGCCGCCGGCCAGATCCAGTATCGTCTGCCCTGGTCGTGCTCCGCTCATTTCTATGGTGTAGCGCTTCCATAACCGGTGCACGCCCATCGACATCAGATCGTTCATTAGATCGTACTTGCCTGCGACGGAGTGAAAGACCTCACCCACGAATTTTTGCTTCTCTTGGGTGGGAACGGTTTTATAGCCGAAATGAGTGGTTTTTTCGTTAGACATCAGGGGCCTCCAGCTGCGGAAGCTATCTTCGCGGATTCGCGAATCAGAAGCAAGGCTGGCAGCACCATCAGCGCCCAAGCTAACCGTCTAAGGCTATACAAACAGACACTATTAATCCCTAGATAATTGCCGTAGATTCGTTATATTCCGTGCAAACCATAAGAATAAAGAATCACAGTGCTTATGCTAAATGATCTATACAGCAGGTTTAATTCCGTGGTCACCGGCAGTGAACGGTATTTGACGGCCACCCGGGTGGGGTTCGAAATTGAGCAATCCTACCGCAGTTACCGCAATCAGGCGACTGACCTGCCTCCTCTTGAACAGCGTAAACTCCTGGCTCAAACCCATTTTAAAGGCGCGCAGAAATTGACGAAGTTGTTCCATGATAATGGCGCAATCTGGGTTAAATTCGGCCAGTTTCTTAGCTCTCGCTCCGATATTCTGCCAATGCAATACGTTGCCGAACTCGAGAAGCTGCAAGACGACGCGAAGCCCGTTGGGTTTGACCAAATTGATCAGGTGTTGACACGCGAATGGGGGCCTCGCTGGCGGGATCAGTTTGCAGAGTTCAGCGATAAACCGGTCGCGGCGGCATCGGTCGCCCAGGTGCACAAGGCTGTGCTTAAGTCCGGCGAGGCCGTTGCAGTGAAAGTGCAGTTACCGCAAGCACGAAAATTGTTTAAACAGGATTCAATGGTGTTCAAAGCCTTGGGCACTTTTGGTTCAGTTCTGGTCAGCCAGTTTGATTTGAAACAGGTTATAGATCAGATTGTTTCCATGACTCTGCGCGAGCTGGATTTCCTGACAGAGGAAGCCAATCTGCAAAAGTTTGCTGCCTTACCGCACCCTCCGTTGATTCATGTTCCTGCGATGCACAAGCAGCTCAGTACGAGCCGTGTGTTGGTGACGGAATGGATCGATGGCACACGTCTGACGGATTATCTGAATAAGAATCCGGCGAAAGCGGAAGGGTTATTGCGGGAGATGTTGCGTTGCTATGTCCAGCAGATCACCGTGTTCGGTATTTACCATGCGGATCCGCATCCGGGTAATTTTCTGGTTATGGAGGATGATCGGGTGGCGGTACTGGATTACGGGGCCATTGGCGAACTTACCCCGGAAGAAACACAGAATTACGCAGTGCTGCTGCAGGTGTTGTTCGGCAAGCTCCAGGTGGATGAGCCGTTAAGCGAGTTATTCCGTAAAGCCGGTTTTGTTGCCCGGGATCAGCAGGTGTTTGAAGAAGTCGCAGAGCTGGTGCTGAAAGAAAACCTGCGTAACCACGAAGCCACTGATGTATTGGCGCTGGTGATGGATAAAATGCGCGATCTGCGCGTTACTATACCCAACTCTTTTGTTTCTCTGGCCCGGGTGGTGCTCACTTTTGGCGGCTTGCTTAAGACCTATCGCGTTTCCGTAGACTAGCCCCGGCGCGGCGTTGCCGAGGATACAAACGCACACAAGGTCTATTCTGAAGGTGCCGCAACGGAGCGGGCCGGTTTGTTTTGCTGCTTGCCTTTGCCCCGCAGATTCATAAACGGCTTTTCAATCAGTACATAGGTGATATAGCAAATGGGCAAAGTACACAGGAGGAGCACTGCGAAGGTCAGTAGCATCCAATGGTGGTCGACCATGCCTTCCGTACGTAGATTGGCCTGAACGGTTTTGATTACCGAACCGACCAGGGGGATCGCCAGCATGTAATGGAACAAATACAGGGTGTAGGAAAATTGGGCAAACGGATACCAGAGGCGCGCACCCAGCAAGGCGCGGAAAGTCCGGCCAGCCAACCCGGCATCGCCGCAGATCACGATTATCCAGCACAATGCGATAGCGAACAGGTTGCGGTCTGTAAGTTGCTGAATCCGGCTTAACCAGACAGAATCCCCCAGCCAGTGTTTGTTCCCGTTCATAAAGATGCCGACCACGATAATGAGTAGGGCGATTAGGGTTAGTGTGGTCTTGCGTCCCCTGTTTTGTAAAAAACGATCAACGGCAGGGCTGTGGTGAACGTGTAGATAGGCGACGATGGCACCCGCGACCAGCGGCCCGAATCGGGTGTAGATGTTGACGTAGATACGATCGAAATAATGAACGATGTTTTCTTTGCTGCTAAAGGCTTCGGCGTAGGTCCAATGCCAGATCCTCTGATCCAGGAAACTCACCACCGCGATGATCAGCGAGGAACTCAAAAACAGGACCAACAGCCAGAATAAGGGGCGTCCGGAAGGCAGGATCAGCCACAGCAACAGCAAAGGGAAAAGTAGATAAAACTGTTCTTCCACGGCCAGTGTCCAGGTCCAGCTCATGGACATGGTTTCCAATGGCAAAAAATTATTCACATACAGTAAGTTGGCCCAGAGGTTGGCCGACATGGACGCGGGTGCCAGAAGATAAAATACCCCTATTGCAAATAGGTAAGCCGGTGTTAGCCGCAGATAGCGACGCCAATAGAATGTCTTCAGGTCCAGAGTCGAGTGCTTGCGATATTCCAGAAACAACAATCGCCCGATCAGAAAACCGCTGATGGTAAAAAACACATCGACCGATTTATCCAGCCCCCAGATCCAGGTGAGATAACCCGGAGTGCTTTTGACGAATTGGTCGAATTCCTCGAAGGGCAGGTAAATCGAACTCAGAAAAAAGCTGTGGTAAAGCAGGATGGCAAGGCAGGATAAACCGCGCAATCCGTCAATGTAGTCCACATTGTTGGCCGGTCGGATAAAGGCCGAGCGGGTATTGGATTTCAGCGCCTGCCAGGGCAGGAGAACGGTTTTGGGCAGCATGATTCGATACAACTAATCGGATTGAGAAAGGGTTTTAAGAAAAATCTAAAGTACTTATCGCCATTGTAGCCTGCTGACGAAAATTCACCCGATAAGACCCAGGTTAGCTTGATGATGCTACTGGGATTGAGCGTGACTGTTAAGTCGAAATCGTAGCGGCTTCGATTGTACGGTCGGCTGGAGGGCAAAGCAAGGTTATTGACAATGCCGGACACATTACATGTCTGACAGTGACTTAGGTTAGAAACTCAATTCTGAACGGCACCGCTTGAGGGTGGCGGTGTTGATTTCGGTTGTGGTCGGTCCTGGATTCAATCGGGCTTCCAGCTACCGATAACCGCAGATCCCCTGGACTTTCCGGCTTTTTCCAACTGGTTCAGGTAATCTGCCCAAAGCTGTGCTTTCTCAACGCACAGTTTGTGCAGATAACTCCACGAGTACAACCCGGAATCATGACCATCATCGAACGTGATTTTGATTGCGTAATTACCGATAGGCTCGATATTGCGGATAGTCACCATTTTTTTGCCATGTTGCAAAATGGGTTGGCCATGGCCCTGGACTTCTGCAGAGGGCGACAGCACCCGCAGCATTTCGTAGCTAAGGCGATGACTTTCGCCGTCGTACACCAGCTCCATTTCCTTGGATTCCGTATGTAGCTTTATTTCAGAGGGCGTGGGGGTCATGATGATCCTGAGTCTGTGATTAGAGAATGTAGCGGCTTAAATCTTCGTCGCCGGCCAGGTTGCCCAGGCGTTCATTGACGTACGCAGCGTCGATGATAAACGGATTCTTACCGCTACTCAGGGCCATGTCCGATGCCGTGAAAGAGATTTCCTCCAGCAAGCGTTCCATCACGGTGTGCAAGCGCCGCGCACCGATATTTTCGGTGGTTTCATTGACCTGAAAGGCCACTTCCGCCAAACGCCGGATCGCGTCTTTTTCAAAATTGATATTCAAACCTTCGGTTTCGATCAGCGCTTTGTATTGTTCGGTGAGTGAGGCGTCCGGCTCGATCAGGATGCGCTCGAAATCATCGGCAGTCAGCGCCTGCAGTTCAACGCGGATCGGTAAACGGCCTTGCAATTCCGGTACTAAGTCCGAGGGCTTGGCAAGATGAAATGCGCCGGAGGCGATAAACAGAATATGGTCGGTTTTCACCTGGCCGTATTTAGTGGTGACGGTACAACCTTCGATAAGCGGCAGCAGGTCGCGCTGAACCCCTTCCCGTGACACATCGGTGCCGGAGGTTTCAGAGCGTTTCGCCACCTTGTCGATTTCATCCAGGAACACGATGCCGTTTTGTTCAACGGCTTCCACCGCTTTAGCTTTGAGCTCGTCTTCGTTGACCAGCTTGGCGGCTTCTTCGTCGCGCACGATTTTATAGGCGTCGGCCACTTTCATGCGATTCTTTTTCTTTTTGCCGGTACTGAGATTGGAAAACATATTTTGCAGTTGGCTGGTCATTTCTTCCATGCCCGGCGGTGCCATGATTTCAACACCGACGGAGGCAGCCGATACTTCTATCTCAATCTCTTTTTCGTCCAGTTCACCCTGGCGCAGTTTTTTACGAAACATCTGGCGGGTGGACGATTCATCCGGCTTTTCGTCGTTGTTGCCCCATTGATCCCGGGCGGGGGGGATCAATGCATCCAGGATACGGTCTTCGGCGGCATCTTCTGCCTGGCTACGCATGCGGTTCATTTGTTCTTCGCGCATCATTTTGATGGCGCTGTCGGCCAAATCACGGATTATGGATTCGACATCCCTGCCAACATAGCCGACTTCGGTAAACTTGGTTGCTTCAACCTTAATGAATGGGGCTCTTGCAAGCTTCGCTAAGCGTCGTGCGATTTCGGTCTTACCGACCCCGGTGGGGCCGATCATCAGAATGTTTTTGGGTGATATCTCCGCACGTAGTTCGCTGTCAAGCTGCATGCGGCGCCAGCGATTACGAAGAGCAACGGCAACCGCGCGCTTGGCGTCCTGCTGGCCAATAATGTGTTTGTTCAATTCATCGACAAT
Source organism: Ketobacter sp. MCCC 1A13808 (assembly GCF_009746715.1). Classification (NCBI taxonomy): domain Bacteria; kingdom Pseudomonadati; phylum Pseudomonadota; class Gammaproteobacteria; order Pseudomonadales; family Ketobacteraceae; genus Ketobacter; species Ketobacter nezhaii. The sequence continues at coordinate 208,036 of NZ_VRKW01000006.1, read as the reverse complement.
TTCACGGGGGGTCATATTGGACATTAGGCGCAATCCAGTTCTTCAATAGTTTGGTTGTGATTGGTATATATGCAGATATCTGCGGCGATGTTGAGCCCTTTTTCGACTATTTCGCGGGCAGAGAGTTCGGTGTTCTCCAGCAGGGCGCGGGCGGCGGACTGGGCAAACGGTCCGCCGGAACCAATGGCGATCAGGTCGTTTTCCGGCTGAATCACATCGCCGTTGCCGGTGATAATCAGGGAGGCGTCCTTATCAGCAACGGCTAGTAGCGCTTCCAGGCGGCGCAACGCGCGTTCGGTGCGCCAGTCTTTGGCCAACTCCACCGCGGCGCGGGTGAGGTTGCCCTGATGCTTTTCCAGCTTGGCTTCAAAACGTTCAAATAGCGTGAACGCGTCAGCAGTACCGCCGGCAAATCCCGCCAACACGTTGTTATTGTACAGGCGCCGAACCTTGCGCGCGTTGCCCTTCATCACGGTATTGCCCATGCTGACCTGACCATCGCCGCCGATTACGACTTTGCCGTTGCGGCGGGCCGAAAGAATGGTGGTGCCTCGATATTGTTCCACAGGAGATCCTTTTGCCAAGATTGTATACGTCGTACCGCCTGGCGGCATTCGATGGTTACTGTTATTGGGGGCGGGTTCTACTTTTTCAAGCGTAAAACAATGTGTTCGATATGGTTGTTGGCCAGAGTGGTTTTAGCGCTTTCAAGAGCAGAGGGGTTGTCGAAGGGGCCTATTTGCACGCGGTGCCAGCTTTCACCCGGGTTCAGTTCCACTTTCTGGATTTGCACATCGAGCCCCATTAGTATCATTTCGGCCCTGCGGTGATCCGCTTCTGCAGCGGAGCGGAAGGACCCGGTCTGGATGATGAAAGTCTCACCTTTGATGGCTTTGGTGTTGCTGTTCTTGCCGGCCTTGGGTTCTGCCGCGGCCTCTGGTGCGACCACTTCGCGGTCGGGCAGTAAGGTATAAAAATCAAATTTCGGGCTGCTTTTGCCTTTGCCGTTCAGGGTGGGGGCTTTCATCTCCACCTGTTGTAACTGTTGCTCGGTGGGTTTGACGCCGGTGAGATAATACAGAAATGCCAGAAACAGGCCGGTGATAACACCGGTGAACAGCCATACCCAAGGTGGTATACCGGATTCAGATTTTGCCAAAAGAGTCTCCGTTTTTTTAGTTGTCGGTGCCGATATCAGCGGCACCGTTTCCTGTCCGCAGAACTACATTTTTTCGGGAGCGTTCACACCCAGCAACCTGAGCCCGTTGGCAATCACGTTTTTCACTGCGATCGCCATGGCCATGCGACCGTTGCGAAGAGTGTCATCGTCCACCAGAACTTTGTTGCTGTTGTACCAGGTGTGAAAATCCTGCGCCAGGTCCCTCAATGTATACGTTAATTGGTGCGGTGCCCGGTTGCGGGCGGCGTTGGCAACCGATTCCGGCCAGGCAGCCAGACGTTTCGCCAGATCTTCGATGTTGCTCTCCGGTAGCTGGGCCAATGCGGCCAGACCTGCCTCTTGATTGTAGCTCAGATTGCGCTCGCCCAATTCCCGTATCATGCTGCACACGCGGGCGTGGGCATATTGCAAATAGAACACCGGGTTGTCGGCGGTTTGTGAGCGTGCCAGGTCAATATCAAATTCCAAATGCTGTTCCGGTGACCGGGTCAGATAAAAAAAGCGGGTGGCGTCATTACCGGCTTCGTCGATCAGTTGGGACAAGGTGACAAAGTTGCCCGAGCGTTTCCCCATGCGGCCGGAGGAGAGCGTGACAAACTGGATTAAAGCAACGTGGAATAAATCGCCTTTGCCGGTTAGGGCTTCAATGGCCGCACGCACCCGGGCGATATACCCGTGGTGATCAGCGCCCCAGACATCAATCAGGTTTTCAAAACCGCGATCCAGTTTGTTCAGGTGATAGGCGACATCGGCAGCAAAGTAGGTATGTAAGCCATTGTCCCGAATCAGGACACGGTCTTTTTCGTCACCCAGATCCGAAGTGCGTAACCAGGTGGCTCCGTCTTTTTCATAAACGTGTCCGCGTTGTTTGAGCCGATTGACCGCTTTGTCGATAGCGCCGCTGGTGGCCAGGCTGCGTTCCGAAAACCAGTGATCAAAGTGCACATTGAACGCGTTCAGGGTGGCTTTAATGGATGCCATTTGGGTGTCCAAACCAAAATCCTGCACGGTTCGGTAGTCATCGCCGAGCAGGCTTTGCACCCGATTGATTAAGGCATCCAGGTGGCGCTCTTTGGCCATTTTAATCTCATCGCCTTCGCCCTCCGGGTCTTCCGGTACGCCATCGATCACGCTGGCGTAGGTGTGGAAGTAGTTTTTCCCGGCTTGTTTAAATAGTGCTTCACCGCAGGTTTGCACATATTCGCCCGGATAGGCCCGCGACGGAATCCGGATACTTTCACCACAGGCTTCCAGGTAACGCATATACACGGAAACGGCCAATACATCGGCCTGCCGGCCGGCATCGTTAATGTAGTACTCCCGCTGCACCTCATACCCGGTGGCACTGAGCAAATTGGCTAAAGCCGAACCATAGGCGGCGCCACGCCCGTGACCGACGTGCATGGGGCCGGTGGGATTGGCCGATACATATTCCAATAGCACTTTTTCACCGCCACCGACGTTGGGGGAGGAAAACCCATTAACATCGTTCAGTGCCTGCGCTACAGCTGCGTAGCGCGCGCGGTCATTAATAAAAAAATTAATAAAACCGGGCCCGGCTATTTCTGTTTTGGTGATGGTTTGATTGGCGGGCAGGTTTTCAATTATAAGCTGAGCCAGATCGCGAGGCTTTTGTGCTGCCGGTTTTGCCAGCACCATGGCCAGATTGGAGGCGAAATCGCCGTGTGATTTGTCTTTGGTGCGGTCCACCTGGATTCGCCTTGGGGTGGTGTCCGGAATGATGCCCTTGCTAATCAGGTTATCAAATGTGGTTTCCAGCAGGCTTAACAGAGTTTCTTTCATTCAGGTTGCACTATAAGGTTAATGGTCAGGAAAAGTGACGTTTTGACGGGGAAATAGCGGCGTATTATGGCGTGTTAGGGGCGGCTTTTCCAGTTGCACTGCCAGTTGTTTGCACAGTGTACGTCTAAGTAGCATTTAGTAACGGTTGGTAAGCTTGTGGTTGCCTGCTCTGGTGTCTGGCGCAGGGGTATGCAACATTTACAGCTCATCAGGAATAACGATAAAACCAATTGATGGACCAATATGATTCATGTGATCCGCAGCTGGCTTAGTCGGGCGACACCTTCACAGCGGTGTATCGCAGCGATTGTGCTTTGCACCCCTTTTTTATTGCTGTTTATCATGACACAAAGCGTTGGCTTATTTGTGCCCGACTGGCGGGCGATGCTGGTGCCGGGATACGTTGTTATGGCGAACGCTGTTTTGCTGGTTTGTATTGCAATCGGTTGGCTGGTCATTGCCTTGCTCTGGCGCAACCGTATGAATACCCGGCCGCTTCCCAAAACATACGCGTTCGTGGCTTCCGTTCTGGGGCTGGCGTTTACGGTAGAGGCGATACTTCTGGGGCCGATGACCTATCCAGCCGGTCTGGTGATTGTGGGTATTATCCCGATTGGCATAATGCTGCTGGATTTGCGCTCGGTGGGGCTTGCGTTCGTGATGGGAGTGACACTGTTCTGGGCGAACGATATGGCAACCTATGCGGGTTTCCTTGATTACGCCCCGGGTTATGGAGATCAGGCATTTGTGGATGGTCAGCACCAGCTGATAGCCGAGATGCTGCGCAGTGGTACCCTTTATATTAGCCTGGTCGCTTACGGAGTCATTACCTGGATTCTGTTCGACCAATACGACTATCAGCGCGCGCATTTATCACGCCTGGCGCGTACCGATCCGCTCACCAACTTGTCCAATCGCCGTAATTTTATGCAAAGACTGGAAGAAGAATGCCAGCGACAGAACCGCATTGACCAGCCGTTGAGTTTGGTGATGATGGATGCGGACCATTTCAAATCGGTGAATGATCGTTACGGTCATATCGCCGGTGACAGTGTATTAGCAGGTATTGCCGGAGTGCTAACAGAGGTTATGCGGGTACCGGCCGATTTGCCTGCCCGGATTGGTGGCGAAGAGTTTGCCATTTTGCTGCCCGAAACCGGCTTGCAAGGCGCTTTGCAGGTTTGCCGGCGTATTGAGCAGCGCCTGGAAAACCAAGCCTTTCAATCCGACGGCCATGCCTTTTACGTTACGCTGAGTATGGGTATTGTCGAAAGCAATGGATTGGATGCCGGTGCCTTAATGCACTTGGCCGATGCCAATTTGTTCAAAGCGAAAGCGCAGGGGCGTAATGGCATCGTGTCAACAGTTGAAGAGGGCTTAGCATACAATGCAAGAAGTGCTCCTTTGGCTTGAGACCTGGTTTCGGCAAAAGCGTGATGTAGTAGCCTGCTTGGTCATGTCCACGATGACACTGCCCATGCTGCTGCTGTTTATTTTCATGCCCTGGTTTGCACTTCGTCATCCGGAATGGCGTTCAATCTATGTGTGGAACACGGTGGTCATGGTTCAGGTGGTGTTAGTTGCCTGTGCGTTAGTGTTGACCGGGATTGCCCTGTTCAGTTGGCTTCGTCGTTTTTCGCAGCGTGACTTTCCGGCGCTCACCGCGCTCACGGTCTGCATCAGTTTGACGGCGATCTTTACCTTAAATTACAGCTATGGCTATAAAGATTCGCCCCTAATGTTGCTCGGTTTGGGCATGATGATTCTTGTAAGGGCTTTATTTAAGCCCAAAATTTACAAACCGATGGTATTTGTGTTGCTGTTTCTATTTGGGGCGGCAGAGGTGGGATTCTGGACTGGTTCATTGAGCTATGCGCCGATTCTGCGAACACCTATTTACACCGGAGCGGACTTACTACCCTGGTGGAGCTTTTGGTTGCGGATCATTTTTGTGTTGATCGCATTGCCGATGGTCGCGCTGTTTTTTATTCATGGTTATTTCATGCGTAAAGAAAAGCGGGCTTTGGAGCAATTGGCCATTACGGATTCGTTAACGGGTATCTCCAATCGCAGCTATTTTATGGCGCGCTTGGAAATCGAAGGGCGCAGGCACGCCCGCAAAGATTTGCCTATGTGTATTCTAATGTGCGATGTGGATAATTTTAAAAGAGTGAATGATGCCTGGGGCCATGCGATGGGGGACGACGTGTTGCGCGCAATTGGCAATATTCTCAATCAAAGTGTGAGATCGCATCACGACGTTGCGGCGCGCATCGGCGGCGAGGAGTTTGCAGTGCTCCTGGCGAATATGCATTTGCCGCAGGCGAAGCGAGTCGCAGAAAAAATCCGTCAGCATTTGAGTCATCATATCTTTGGTAATGCAGAAGAAAGCTTCCAGGTTACGTTCAGCATCGGTGTGGCCCAGGTAGATAACGGAGACGGGGCAAGGGGGCTCAAACTAGCGGATGATTATTTATATAAGGCAAAGGAAGAGGGGCGCAACCGGGTAGCCGCGATGCAGCTGGTACCCCGAGCGACGTTTTCGGATGCGGCAATCGTCGAATAGTTTTACACATTCTGATTTTCGCTGTTGGTAGCGATTGTTTAAGCGTTTGAATCTTTAGACGATAGCAGAGCTGGCATTAAGACTGCATTCAAATTGGTGTAAGTCGTTTTACAGCGCTTCCCAAACTAAATTGTTTCAGTTTTCGTGAATCTTAAGCATCGTCATCGAACTGTTAAGTTGAGACAGATGCGCGCGGATTCGCATCGAAAAAATTTTCCTAAGGTGCAAATGGATGAAGCACAAATCTTTCATACGTTCATTATTATGTCTGCTGGTATGCAGTGTTGCGGTGACTACCGTGCGGGCACAGAGCGGGGAAGCCGGTTCTACGGTCGGCGTTGAACAGGCCATCGCGTCCAAATCTGCTGGCGATAACGCTGCTCCCACTGCTGAGTCCGGGGGATTTACCTTGGCAACCTTGGAGTCAGGCTCTTCCCGCTTGGTGGCATCCTCACCCTTGCAGGATGCACCGGTTGCAAATCCAATGTACCCGCAGCCGGATGCAGTGCACTACGATCGTGCGCCGGAACCACCGGTGGCACTGTTGGTGTTGATCGGGTTGCTTGGGTTGATCGTTGGTCGCCGTCGGTTGCGATAATGGCCCCCCAACGTAGCCCGGTTATTTAAGTTCGTTGCCATACACAGTTGCTCTATTGGGAAAGTTGCCTGCCCTGGTATAAGGTTAATTAAGTTATTCACGATTGAGGCAGGTGATGGGGGCTACGGTGACAGGTTCAAGCAGAACTCAGGCAGACCTTGCTTTTGCGCTTGCCAGCCAGATTGCCAAAAACGCGGACTGCGACGGGTTCAATGTGGGGGTGTTGGGTGGGAGCGGTTCCGGTCGTTCCACTTTCTGCCGCTCGCTGTGCCGGCAAGTTGTGCTGGACTCGTCGCAATCCTGGCTGGTTGCGCAATTCCGGCCGCCCATTCAAGCCCGGCGTTCCTGCGTACTCCCGGCCTTGTTCCAATCTTTGCTGACCGCTCAACACATCGATTCTGCAAACAGCCAGGGCGCGAACAGTTTGGTTTTCCTGCATTCCGGTGTTTGCGCCAGGTTACTCCTGCTGTTCCGTTTTAGCCTGGCAACGCAGAAAGCAGGGTGGTTTTTTTTACTGTTCGCCTTTGCGTTCCTGTCGTGTTTGTTGCTTTGGGTTGCCCCCGGCGCAATCACACAGTTTAGTGCTGGCCAAATAACGTTGGCAGAAACTGTTGGTCTTTGCGGGTTGGCTTTGTTGCTGGTATTGATGGCGAGGCAGTGTAAAAAGCTATTGGTCATCAGCGATTCGGATGTGTCCCTCTCGCATTTAAACGAACTGTGTCGCCTGCGATTAAACCCGTTGTGGGGGCATCGCCGGCGGATGATCCTGGTAGCAGATGAGTTTCATGCCGTCGAAGGGTTGGCTTTGCCCCCGATACTTCATTCCCTGCACGCATTGCCTGAGTCGGTAACGGTGATTTATGCCCTGGATGCCGACGTTGCGTTGGCGGCATTTGCCGGACTTTATAAAGAGCTGAATGGTGGGCAGCTTTATGTCGATGTGCAACAGCAGGCAAGAGCGCAGCTGGCAAGGCTGGTTGATGTTTCTGTTAACCTGGATCTTTTGGATGCAACGCAACACCATTATCCGGGGCAACTTCCGCTTCAGCCGGATGCCGGCGAGGTTGCTGAAATACGGCAGCGTTTTGATAAATGGGTCGCCTATTTCGGTTTCAAAAACCCCCGCCAACAAAAGCGATTGTTGGCCACTTATCGAGTGTTGCAGGCGCTGATTGATGAAGACGGAGCCCTCAGCAAAGGCAACAATCCCACCCTGGATCATTTAACCGCGGATGTCAGTTGCCCGATGTTAATTGCGCTGTGTGCGCTGGAATATATAAACAGCCTGTCAGACCCGCATCTGCGAACCGCGCTGCTGTGCTGGATCGAACGTTACCGACAGCGAACCTTTCACGATGAAACCGAGACGGCGTTATCGGATATGGATTCAGCGGGGAGGCTAACGGAAGACATCATCGCGGTTGCGATCAGGGCACCACGGGCTACAGCCGAAAGCGGATCTGACTACGCTCGGTTGGTGGCGGCGTTTGTATTGCCAGCCCTCCAAGTTCATGCTCAGCGGTTGCAGGCAGCAGCGGATCAGTGTGTGAGCCCACCTAGCACTCCGCATAAGCGGGATTTATCGGCTTCTGGCTTGATTAATCCAGGGTCACGGGGTCGACATCCAGGCTCCACTTAATACGATGCCCCGCATTGTCCTCCACCTGCTGAATGGAAAAGCGCAACATATTCTGTAGATTAGGCCGGAGTGTTGCCCTTAACATCAACTGGAAGCGAAATCGACCGGCTTTTTTTGCCATCAAAGCCGGAGCAGGCCCCCAGATTTCCACGTTAAGTTGTTCGGCTGTGGCTTGCAGCGCCACTGAAACCTGGTGCAGAAAATCCGATGCTTGTTTCGGGTTAGTGCTCTCTGCCCGGATCAGGGCCAGATGGCCGTAAGGTGGCATGCCCATCAGGCGTCGCTCCTGCAGCAACTCGGTAGCAAAAGGCCCATAGCCTTGTGCGATTAAGGTTTGCAGCAACGGGTGCCCGGGTTGATGTGTCTGCAAAAATACCAGACCTTTATCATCACCACGGCCCGCTCTGCCGGCGACCTGTATTAATAGTTGAGCCATATGTTCGGTGGCGCGGAAATCGGCGGCAAACAAACCCGAATCAATGTCACAGACGGCGACTAATGTCACCTTAGGGAAGTGGTGTCCCTTGGCCAGCATCTGTGTGCCTACCAGAATGCAGGGCTCACCACTGGCAATGCGATCCAGTTGCCGGCCAAGGGCGTGTTTGCGTTGTGTCGTGTCACGATCAATCCGGATCACCGGTGTATCCGGGAACAACGCAGTTAGATTGTCTTCCAAGCGTTCGGTGCCCATCCCGATGGGTCTTAGATCGGTGCTTTTACAATGCTCGCAAAGGCGCGGAATGGCCCGTTGATGGTTGCAATGATGACAATGCAAACGGGCCGGACTGGAGTGGCAGGTCATGCGATGGTCGCAGTGCGGGCACTCTTTAAACCAGCCGCAATCGTGGCACATAAGCACCGGAGCAAACCCGCGCCGGTTAATAAACATCAATACTTGCTGCTTGGCTTTCAGGCGTTGTTTGATTTCAGACAGCAGTTCCGGCGACATGCCATGGGTCAGCGCTTTTTGGCGGATGTCCATAACCCGGAACTGCGGGGCCGCTGCGGAACCCGCGCGCCTGGTTAATAATAAATGCAGGTAGCGTCCACTGCGGGCATTGTGCAATGTTTCCAGAGCGGGAGTGGCGCTGCCCAGGATGACCGGGATATTTTCCTGTTTGGCCCTGATGATAGCCAGGTCCCTGGCGTGGTAGCGAAATCCTTCCTGTTGTTTATAGGAAAGGTCATGTTCCTCATCGACTACAATCAGTCCCAGCTTTTCAAAGGGGGCGAATAATGCCGAGCGTGTTCCCAGAACAATACCTGCTTCGCCAAACCGGGCTTTGCGCCAGCTGGTCAGACGTTCCCTTTCGCTCAAATTGGAGTGGATGCTAACCACGGGAACGGCAAATCGCTGCTGGAAGCGATGCAGGGTTTGAGGTGTGAGCCCTATTTCAGGCACCAGCACCAGCGCCTGCCGGTCGCGTTTCAAACAGTCGGCAATGGCCTGCAGATACACTTCTGTCTTCCCGCTCCCGGTCACCCCTTCGAGTAAAACCGGAGCAAACGCATTGCTGAGTCGAATCTGGTCCAGCGCGTGTTGTTGCTCCGGGTTCAGGGTCAGTGCGCTTTCGGCTAGCAAAATTTCCCGCTGCCAGGGGGTTCGTTGCTGCTGATCCTGAAGCGGTTCCGCTAATTCTTTTTTATGCAGTGCGTTCAGGGTGGCCCGTTCAACTCCCAACCCTTTTAACACCGGTTGATGCAGTCCTTGTGGATGTTCCCTTAGCAGCTCCAGGGCTTGTATCTGCCGGTTAGCACGGCGCAACTGATCGAGCCCGATCAATCGCCCTTTTTGCGTTATTCGCCACAGTTCGGTGCGTTCATGCCAGGAATTGTCCTGATTTCGCAGCAGTGTGGGAAGGGCGTGGCTATATACATCACCGATTCCGTGCCGATAATATTCCGCAGCCCACTGGCACAGTTTCATCAGGGGTTGTGGAATGGCAAGCTCGTCGTCAAGCACGGCACTGATGGTTTTCAGTTTCGCAGCGCTGAACTCCGAATGAAGGCTGGTGGAATGGATGATGCCGATCATCTGGCGTTTGCCGAAGGGAACTTTAACCCGGGCACCGGGTTGCAGCAGGTCGGCCGGGATGTCGGCTTTGGCTAAATAATCGAAGGTGCGGCGCAAGGGTAGGGGGAGCGCAACCTGAATTATGGTGTGTGATGGCTGGGTTAACACGGGAGATTAATCATAAAAAGGCCTGAATTTCCAACCAGTTAGAAAATAGTACCGATCAACTGTAATGCTTTGCTTGCCAATTTGCCACACTTTGGTATGATTCGCGGCCTTATATACGGTACTCGTATTGCGTATTCCATCGTATTTCATGCGGTGCCCGGCACAAGATCGGGTAGCGGCGTGAATAAAACATTAGGTGAGCATCATGAAGCAAGGCATTCATCCCGATTACGACACTATTAAAGCAACCTGCACCTGCGGTAACGTTATTGAAACCCGCTCGACACTGAAAGGTGAATTGCACCTGGATGTGTGTTCAGCTTGCCACCCTTTCTATACCGGTCAGCAAAAAGTAGTGGATACCGGTGGCCGGATCGATAAGTTTAAACAGCGATTCGGGGCGGTCCGTCGCAGCAAATAACGTTGCGGCCCGGTTTAGAGCGCATCAGAAAGGCACCGGAAGGTGCCTTTTTTCGTTTTGCCCTGTTGCTGTTTTGTGGGTTTGGTGCGCTGCCCGCGTTAGCTACAGAATGCTCGGTGTTACCGTTTCGCTCAGATGCCGAAAGGGTGCAGGTTAAAAAGGTGTATGACGGTGATACTCTGACCCTGAAAGACGGTCGCCGTATTCGTTTGTTAGGCATAAACACCCCGGAATTGACTCATGGTGGAAAGCCAGCCGAACCGTTAGGCAAGCAGTCCCGTCAGCAGCTGAAACAGATTTTGGGCAAAGGGCCGGTTTTTTTATTGGTGGGCAAAGAGGCTCACGATCATTATGGCCGGGTGCTGGGACATGTGTTTGATGCCGCTGGCGAGAGTGTGTCGGCACAGTTGTTACGGCTAGGCGCGGGATTTGCGGTGGTCATTCCACCCAATACCCGACTGTCGGAGTGCTACCAGGAAGCCGAGCTGTTTGCGCGTAGCAATGGGTTGGGCGTCTGGGGTAACCCTTTTTTCCAGCCGGTATCCAGTGCGTCTACCGCTTTGAAGGGGGGCTACATTCGGGTGACCGGTGTTGTGCAGCGGGTGAGTTTGACAAAGAAAGTAATCTGGGTGGATCTGGAAGGTGATGTCACCCTTAAAATTGATAAAAAATATTCTGACTATGTGTCCGGAGCTGTACTGGACGCCGTCATGGCAAGGTCGCGTAATGCGCAAGCCAAACCGGAATTAATGCTGGAAGCGCGCGGTTGGATGTCCGATCGTCTATCCTGGAAAGGCAGTATGCCTAAACTGATCAAGCAGGGTAAGCGCAAACGTTTTCAGCTTAATATACAGCACCGACTGGTGTGGTCTGCTGTCGCCGGCAGATAACACGGTGGCTCAATAGTACAGGGAGCGTATTGTATTGAAACAATCTCTTATTGAGCGAGTATGTCGATTTCGCTATCCTACAGCCCCCCTTTATAAAGCTGTTTCCCGGGGGCAGTGTCCGATAGCTGGCAGACTAAAAGTTGGTCGCTGAGTGTAAGAGGAGATGAGCGGGTTCTTCAATTCGTAATGTAGTTGGTAGCCTGCAGTAAGTACCGCGAAATAATCGCAAACCCATCAGGGGAAGCCATATTTTATGTCCGATTTAAAGAAAGCCGCACTAGAGTATCACCTAAAGCCACGTCCCGGAAAAATCAGTGTCGAGCTGACCAAGCCGACTGAAACTGCACGGGATCTCTCTTTAGCCTATAGCCCTGGTGTAGCGGAACCCGTCCGTGAGATCGCAAAAGACCCGGAAAATGCCTATCTTTATACGAATAAGGGCAATCTGGTCGCGGTTATCAGTGACGGTTCGGCCATTTTGGGGTTGGGCAACCTGGGTGGGCTGGCAAGTAAGCCCGTGATGGAAGGTAAGGGTGTTCTATTCAAGCGTTTCGCTGGAATCGATGTATTTGATATTGAAGTTGATGCAGAAAATCCGCAGGCATTTATCGATACAGTTAACCGCATCTCTCCCACATTCGGCGGCATTAACCTGGAAGACATCAAAGCACCGGAGTGCTTCGAGATCGAACGGGTCTTAGTGGCGCAGTGTAATATTCCGGTATTCCATGATGATCAACACGGCACTGCGATTATCGCTGCGGCCGGGTTAGTGAATTCGTTGGAGCTGCAGAATAAAAAGATCGAAGATATTTCCATTGTTTGCATCGGTGCCGGTGCAGCGGGGGTCGCAACCCTCAGATTGATTATGGAAATGGGTGCCAAAAAAGAGAATATTTATGTGCTGGACCGCAACGGGGTGATTCACTCCGGGCGCACCGATCTGAATCAATACAAAGCCGCTTTTGCTCATGATACAGAAAAGCGCACTCTGGAAGACGCGTTAGCGGGAGCTGACGTGTTTATCGGTGTATCCAGTGCGAATCTGCTGACAGCCGGCATGCTGCAACTGATGGCGCCGAATCCGGTTGTCTTTGCTTTGGCTAATCCGGACCCTGAAATTCGCCCGGAACTGGCTTACGAGATACGTGACGATGTTATTGTGGCGACCGGGCGTAGCGATTATCCAAATCAGGTGAATAACGTATTGGGTTTCCCCTATATCTTCCGGGGAGCTTTGGATGTTCGCGCTACGCGTATCAACGAGAAAATGAAAATCGCAGCGGTACACGCCATTAGTCAATTGGCAAAAGAACCAGTGCCTCAGGTGGTTCGGGATGCCTATGATGGCGTGGAGCTGGAGTTCGGGCGCAATTACATTATCCCGAAACCGATGGACCCGCGTTTATTGGGGGTGGTTTCAGCGGCAGTGGCGCAAGCGGCTGTGGATAGCGGTGTTGCTACCCGGCCTTATCCTGCTCATTACCCGCTGATGACACTGGACGATATAAAGTATTGATTCAGACGCAGGCTAAAAAAGGCCGCTATTGAGTAATCAATAGCGGCCTTTTTATTGGCGTTGGTTTGGAGTGGTCCGTGCTGTCAGAATAGTTGTTCTGGCAACTCGCCTTGTTCCATGTGTGGATTTGGCACCTCTTCCTCGGCACTTTGCTCCGGTGCATTTTCATCGCGGAAATATTCAAATATCCCATTGGCCTGCCCTGGAATGGCTCGTTTTCCTGTTTCCGGATCGATGCGTACAGTCGTGATGCCGTCTGGAATTCGAATTGGAGACTGCGGGTAGTCTTTCAACGCCACAGCCATATAATCAATCCAGATAGGTAGAGCCGCTGTGCCTCCATATTCTCTGTGCCCCAGTGTTTTTGGCTGGTCGAAGCCAACCCAGACGGTGGCGACAACGTCGCGATTGAAGCCCGAAAACCAAGCGTCTTTCTGGTCATTGGTGGTACCGGTCTTACCGGCAATGTCATTCCGGTTTAATGATCGCGCCCGGGTACCGGTTCCCCGTTTAACCACATCCTGCATCATACTGGTGATCAGAAAATTGACCCGCTCATCCTGCACGCGTTCTGCGTAGCGGACCGGCTTGGGCTCAGGCGTCGTCGCCTCTTCCGGGGCGTCTTCGTCGAATGCGTCCAGTTTGTCTTTTGGCGGCTCAGGTTGCGCTGCCGTTCCGGTATTGTTGGGCTCCGCTTGATCTGAAACCGGTAGCTCCGAATCGGATTGCGCTTGCAGCTGATCGTATTCCAATTCTTGCTGGCATTGTTCGTTGCAAACCAAAACCGGATTGCTCTCAAACACCCGGTTACCGGCTTCATCTTCTATATAGTCGATATACCAGGGTTCGATCATAAAGCCTCCGTTCGCCAGAACAGAATAGCCGGTGGCAATTTCCCAAGGGGTCAAAGCGGCACTGCCCAGCGCCAACGACAGGTTGTTGGGCAGCTTGCTGGCTTTAAAACCGAATTGAGTGGCGTAACGGATGGTCTTTTTCACGCCCATTTGGCGCAACACCCGGATTGAGACCAGGTTGCGAGACAGATACAGTGCTTTTCTGAGCCGGGTCGGGCCATAGAAGCGTCCGCCGGAATTCTCGGGCCGCCAGGTGCTTTCCAGGCTGGAATCCTTAAATACCACCGGCGCATCATTGATAATGGTGGCTGGCGTCATGCCGTAATCCAGAGCCGCACTGTAAATAAAAGGCTTAAAGCTGGAGCCGGCTTGGCGCCCCCCCTGAATCGCGCGGTTAAATTTGCTGGTTTGGAAATCGAAGCCGCCGATCAACGCCAGAATGGCGCCGTTGTGAGGATCGATGGAGACCATGGCGCTTTGGGCAATGGGTTTCTGCGCCAGGCTCCAGTCACCCACGGTCGTTACTTTGCCCGTCTTGCTGTCTTTCTGTTCCACTTTCTCATTGATGATGCGAATGACATCGCCGATCTCGAGCACATCCTCCGGCTTTTTCGGGGCCGGTCCGCGGTCTAAATTGTCGATATAACTTCGTGCCCATTTCATGCCCTCAAAGGGGACGTTTACGCTTTCGCCAGACTTGATGAGTACCGTGGCAGACTGTTCTTCGATTGCGGTCACCACGCCGGGCTCAAGGATGTCGATCGTTCGGAACTTCCGCAATTGGGATTGCAGGGTTTCCGGCGTATCCAGTTCAGGATTGATTTCCAGTTTGGCTTCTTCGCCACGATAGCCGTGACGACGGTCGTATTCGATCAAGCCTTTGATCGTGGCTTCGTGGGCCGCTTTCTGAAAGTCGGCTTTCAGGCTGGTGTAGACCCGGTAGCCTTCGGTATCGGCTTTTTCCCCGAATCGCGCCACCATGTCCCTTCTTACCATTTCAGCAAAGTGCGGTGCTTCGACTTCCACCGGAATGCCATGCAGCTCCGCCGTGGTGGGCTCGGCCTGGGCTTGCTCCTTGGCGGATTTATCGATATAGCCCAGCTCCAGCATGCGCGACAAGATCCAGTTGCGGCGAGTGTGGGCCCGGGATGGGTTGGTGACCGGATTAAAAGCGGAGGGGGCCTTAGGGAGTCCGGCAATGGTGGCCAACTGTGCCAGACTCAGCTCTTGCACGGGTTTTCCGTAGTAAACCTGGGCCGCGGCCTGGATGCCGTAGGCGCGGTGACCCAGGTAAATTTTATTCACATACAGCTGCAGGATCTGTTCTTTGGACAGCTTGCGTTCGATGTCCAGGGCCAGAAGTATCTCATTGAATTTTCTTAGAAACGTGCGTTCGCGGGTGAGAAAGTAGTTTTTGGCTACCTGCATGGTGATAGTGCTGCCACCGGTTTTGATAGAGCCGGTGGAAATCAGCTCCAACGACGCACGCGCCAGTCCTTTGAGATCAACCCCGTGATGACTGAAGAAACGAGCGTCTTCAGCTGCCAGCACTGCCTGAATAAAGTCTTCAGGAATCTCTGAATATTGAAGTGGTGAACGTTTTTTCTCACCAAATTCAGCAATTAGCTTCTGTTCACTGGAATAAATCCGTAAAGGCGTCTGTAATTGTATTTCAAGGATCTGTTCAACCGGTGGCAGTTTAGGGCCGAGGTAAAGCAGGGTTGCTGAAAAAATCAGTATTCCTGCACTAAAAGCCAGTAAAAGTAGCCATAGCGTAACGCGAACGATTGGATGAGATTTCAGCATGTTTTGGACGCAAACTTTGTCAAAGTGGGTTTTTAAAATTGGTAAAATTTTGTTCAGAGTGTGAATTATACGACGATAATCTAGGGCGATCTAATTGCGCGTTCTAATATTGTGGTATTTAATGTAATTAGACATATTGTTTTTGTAAGTGTGCAGAACTGCACAAAATTCACAATTTCAGTAGAACGACAAAACAGGACAGGAAGATATGCTGCCCTTCCTCAATAAGAAGGCTTCAACCGCAAAATTAGGTATCGATATCAGCTCAACTTCTGTGAAGTTGCTTGAACTCAGTCGTAGCGGAAATCGATACAAAGTAGAGGCCTATTCGGTCGAGCCACTACCTGCAAATGCGGTGGTGGAAAAGAATATTAATGACGTTGAAGGTGTCGGTGAGGCCATCGCCAGGGTGGTGGCCAGAGCGAAATCCGGGATTAAGGGTGCCGCAGTTGCAGTCGCCGGATCGTCCGTCATTACCAAAGTCATCGAGATGGATGGCACTTTATCAGATGATGAAATGGAATCCCAGATCAAAGTCGAGGCGGATCAATACATTCCTTATCCGCTTGATGAAGTTGCAATCGATTTCGAGGTGCAGGCGCCAGTAGAGGGCTCTGCAGACCAGGTTGAAGTGTTATTGGCAGCTTGTCGCAACGAAAACGTCGAATTGCGGGTCGATGTCCTGGATATTGCCGGTCTTACCGCCAAAGTAGTGGATGTGGAAGCTTATGCAATGGAGCGGGCATTCAGTCTGGTAGCGGATCAGATCGACGGTGGCGAAGAACAAACCGTAGCGATCGTTGATATCGGTTCCACGATGACAACTCTTAGCGTGCTGCACGACGGCCGCACTATCTATACCCGTGAACAATTATTTGGTGGTAAGCAGCTGACAGAGGAAATTCAGCGCCGCTATGGTTTGTCGTTCGAAGAGGCCGGGCTTGCTAAAAAGCAGGGCGGCTTGCCGGATGATTATGAAACCGAGGTGCTTGACCCCTTCAAAGAGGCGGTAGTTCAGCAGGTAACGCGATCTTTACAGTTCTTCTTTTCGTCCAGTCAATATAACGATGTGGATCATATTCTGCTCGCGGGCGGAACAGCGTCTATTATTGGTTTAGGAGAGTTGGTGCAGGACAAAGTGGGTACCACCACCTCTATTGCCAACCCCTTCGTAGATATGGCGCTGTCTTCGAAAGTAAATGCATCGTTACTTAGCGCCGACGCGCCATCGTTGATGATCGCTTGCGGCCTGGCGTTACGGAGTTTTGACGGATGACAAAGATTAACCTTTTGCCCTGGCGCGAAGAGCGGCGTCAGGAGCTGAAACGACAATTTTTTATTGTGCTGGCGGGTGCGCTGCTGATCGGAGCAGGCGCGGTCTATCTGGTCAATATGAATGTGGAATCGCGGACCGAGTATCAGGCCCAACGCAACCAGTTTATCCAGAACGAAACCAAGAAGCTAGAAGATCAGATCAAAGAAATAAAAGAACTCGAGAAGAAGCGGGAGTCTCTGATTGAACGGATGCAGGTTATCCAGGATTTGCAGGGCAACCGTCCAGAAGCGGTAAAAGTGTTCGACGAACTGGCCCGTACCGTTCCCGACGGGGTGTTCTACGGCCTCCTTCGTTCCAACGGGGACGTTATTTCCATGACCGGTTATGCAGAGAGTAACAACCGCGTTTCCAATCTGATGCGGAATCTGGATGCGTCGGATTTATTTGAGTCGCCCAACTTGTCGAAGGTTCAATCTGGCAGCAAAGATCAGGCCGCTAATGAGTTCGACCTGACAGTTAAGCGCCAGAAACCTGCTAGTGAGAAGGAAGGTTGATAGGATGGACGCGAAAGAATTTATAGAATCACTCAATAATCTCGACCCGGAAAACATCGGCGGCTGGCCGTTTCCCGTTAAGCTGGCAATGTGGTTGGCTGCTTGTGTCGTCGCTGGTTTTCTGGTGTATCACTTCCTGTTGTCGGATTCGCTGGCCAAGCTGGATTCAACAGCGGCAAAAGAAACCCAGCTAATGCAGGAATACGAAAAGAAAGCCTATCAAGCGTCGAATCTGGATGCATATAAAGAACAAATGACGGAAATGGAAAGTACCTTCGGAGCCCTGCTGCGGCAACTACCCAGCGATACTGAAGTGCCTGGGTTGCTGGAAGATATTTCCCATACCGGACTGAGTGCCGGGTTGACGTTCAACACCATAAAATTAGCGCCGGAAACCAGTAAGGAATTCTATGTCGAGTTACCAATAGATATAGAAGTAAAAGGCGGTTTCCACTCTTTCGGTGCCTTTGTTAGTGCGGTCGCATCGCTGCCACGGATCGTGACGTTGCATGACTTTGAGATAAAGCCGGACGGTAAGTCTCAGAATCATGAATTGACCATGAGCATTCGTGCCAAAACTTATCGCTATAAGGAAAATTGATATGAAGAGCGTAAGTTTTACCGTAATTTTGATGACGTTGCTTTGTGTCTCGGGCTGTGGTGGAAACGGGCAATATGACGATATCAAGGCCAAGATGACAGAAATTCAGAACGGGCCTAAAGGTCGGATTAAGCCGCCACCGGAATTCAAGGTATATAAAGCCTTTGCCTACAGTGCCGCTGCGTTGCGAAGCCCTTTCGAAAAACCAATTGAAGTGGAATTGGCGGCGCTGCCGCAAAAACGAAGCAATGTAAAACCTGATTTCAATCGGCCGAAAGAAGTTCTCGAACAATACGGAGTCGATTCACTGCAGATGGTGGGCACGCTGATGCGGCCTGGCGGCACGCTTTTCGCCCTGGTCAAAACACCGGATATGGGACTGCACAGAGTGAAAGAGGGAAACCACGTTGGCCGTAATTTCGGAAAGATAACTGCTGTTAACTCGAACAAAATAGACTTAATTGAAATTGTATCCGACGGTCAAGACGGTTGGGTTGAGCGTCCACGCACTCTGGTATTGCGTGATGACTGATGCGTGGGAGAAAGTGAATGAATAGTTTGCGCCAATTTAAACGAACAAAAACAAGGAATCAGGTACCTGCAATGAAATTCAAGTTGTGTTGGGGTTTACTGGTGACCCTATTATCCTCTCCCGTGTGGGCTGCCAAATTAACCGGCGTTGAGTCTGCAGCGCTGCCTGGTGATGCTATTGAGATCAAATTGAAATTTGATAGCGCACCTCCTTCTCCCACCGGATACACCACTGACTCACCGGCGCGAATCGCGCTCGATCTGAACGGAGTCAGCAATGGTATGTCCGAGAAATACCACACGCTGGGTAGCGGTAATGTACGCAGCCTGACCGTGATGGGAGCGGGCGAACGCACACGTCTGATCGTGAGCATGACCTCGCTGACCGGCTATTCGACCGAAGTCTCTGGCAACAACCTCCTGGTACGCATCGGTAGTGGTGAAAGCTCCGCTTCTTCTACCATGATGGCGCCTCAATCCACTGCCGGCAAAAGTTCGGCGGCGGAAAACGGCGTTCAGGAAATCGATTTTCGTCGCGGCGACCAAGGTGAAGGTCAGGTGGTGGTGACCCTGAGTAATCCCAATGCACCTGTGGATTTGAGCGAGCAGGGTGGAAAAATTGTCGCCGTTTTCGGTGGCGTAACACTACCGGAAAACCTGCAACGTCGTTTGGATGTGGTCGATTTCGCGACGCCGGTAAAACTGATCGATGCCAGCTCATCGTCCGGTAACGCCCGGATTGCAGTAACGCCGACAGGTGAATACGAGTACATGGCGTATCAGACGGATCAGACATTCACGATCAGTGTTAAGCCCATTACCGGTGCTGAGCTGGATCGCAAACGTAAAGAGAAATTTCAGTACACCGGCGAAAAATTATCGCTTAACTTCCAGGATATTGAAGTGCGGTCTGTGCTTCAGCTGATTGCGGACTTTACCGAACTCAACCTGGTCGCCAGTGATACTGTTCGTGGTCGCATCACCCTGCGTCTGCAAAACGTGCCCTGGGATCAAGCGCTGGACTTGATACTGAAAACAAAAGGCCTGGACAAGCGTAAAGTCGGTAACGTTATGCTGGTCGCCCCGGCAGATGAAATCGCAGCCCGTGAAAAATTGGAGCTGGAATCCCAGAAACAAGTGAAGGAACTGGCCCCGTTACGGACCGAATACCTGACTGTAAATTACGCCAAAGCAAAAGAAGTTGCCGACCTGGTCACGCAATCCGGATTTATGAGTGAGCGGGGGACCATCACTGTGGATGAGCGTACCAATGTGATGCTGATTCAGGATACGTCAGACAATATAGATGAAGTTCGCTTCATGCTTGAGCAACTGGATATTCCGGTTAAACAGGTAATGATCGAGGCTCGCTTGGTGATTGCACGATCGGATGCGGCGGAAGAGTTGGGTGTGAAGTGGGGCGTATCTCAATACACCAACCCACCCACATCGTCTACTGGCGCCGTAGTTAACGGAAGCGCTGCCGGTATCAGTGATTCCCTGGATAACGGTGCCATCGAAATCGGTGACAGTGCATTGGCATTGGATCTGGGTGTGGTTTCCAGTGAAGCCAGCCGGATTGCGCTGGGTTATTTTGACGTCGATCACGGTTTGGTTGATCTGGAGCTGTCCGCGCTGGAATCCGATGGCCGTGCCGATATAGTATCGACGCCCAAGGTATTAACTGCGGATCAGCAAACTGCTAAAATCCAATCCGGTACCGAAGTGCCTTATCAGGAGGCGTCGTCCAGTGGTGCAACCTCCACTTCCTTTAAAGAAGCGGTATTGTCTCTGGAAGTAACACCTCAGATCACGCCTGATGGCCGCATTATTATGGATCTTAAGGTCAACCAGGATTCAGTGGGGGAGATTTTTAACGGTGTACCTTCCATTGATACCAATGAAATTGAGACCAGTATTATTGTAGATAACGGGCAAACCGTGGTATTAGGTGGGGTGTTCCGCTCTGAAGACGTGGAAGCGGTTGTGAAAACACCGTTCCTGGGTGATCTTCCGGTGCTGGGACGTTTGTTCCGCCGGACCACTAAATCCAATCAAAAAGCGGAACTACTGGTGTTCATTACTCCACGTATAATGAACGATGTACTCTCTGCTCAATAAGAAGTAAATGTCAAAACACGGAAATGTCATTTTAGTAGGCCCGATGGGTGCAGGTAAAAGCACCATCGGGCGTCAGCTTGCCCAATTACTCAGCTACGAATTCGTCGATTCAGATCACGAAATCGAGGCCCGCACCGGCGCGGATATCCCCTGGATTTTTGACGTTGAAGGTGAAGAAGGTTTTCGCCGTCGCGAGCAGGCTGTTATCGATCAACTCACCTTGCGGGACGGAATCGTATTAGCGACCGGTGGCGGAGCGGTTACCCGGGAGGAAAATCGCCGGGTTGTTTCTGCCCGGGGCATTGTCGTTTATCTCAAAACCTCCATCGAACAACAGCTCACGCGCACGGCAAAGGATCGTAAGCGGCCCCTGTTGCAACATGCTGAACCGCGTAAAGTGCTCACTGAATTAATGAAAACCCGTGAACCGCTCTATCAGGAAGTGGCTGATTATGTGGTGGACACCGACGCTTCCAATATCAAGGACGTGGCCAGCGAAATTGCGCGCCTGATTACCCAGCCCTAACGCTTCTCACCTGTGTACCCGATACTCCTTAGTAGCTACAATAGGCCAATATTTGGCAAGAGGAGTTATGATGGAAACCCTGAGTGTTGCATTGGGTGAACGCAGTTATCCGATCTATATTGGCGGTGGGTTGTTGGCTCAACTCGGGGCATTGCTGCCCAAGCTTGCAGGCAAGCAAGTGCTGGTTGTCACCAACACCACCATCGCACCGCTGTATCTCGAAAAAGTCCAGTCGGCATTGCACGGATACGAGGCATCAAGCCTGGTATTGCCCGACGGTGAACAATACAAAACCCTCGATACCCTCAACCAAATCTATACTGCTTTGCTGGAGCGGAAGCACAGCCGCAGCACCACATTAATCGCATTGGGTGGTGGGGTGGTGGGTGATATTACCGGATACGCGGCAGCCAGCTATCAGCGCGGTGTTGATTTCATACAAATACCCACAACCCTGCTTTCTCAAGTGGATTCGTCGGTCGGCGGCAAAACCGGGGTTAATCACCCGTTGGGTAAAAATATGATCGGTGCGTTTCATCAGCCGAAGGCCGTGATTGCCGATACCGATTGCCTTTCGACGCTGCCGGAGCGGGAACTCTCGGCTGGTCTGGCCGAAGTCATAAAATACGGATTAATCCGGGATACCCAGTTTTTGGATTGGATTGAACGTAATATGAGTCTGCTGCGGGGGCATCAAAGCGAAGCCCTGGGGTATGCGATCAAGCGGTCTTGTGAAATTAAAGCGGAAGTGGTCGCGGCAGACGAGCGCGAAGGCGGTGTCCGGGCGATCCTGAATCTGGGGCATACTTTCGGTCACGCGATTGAAGCGGATCAGGGGTATGGGCAATGGTTGCACGGTGAGGCTGTGGGCGCGGGTATGGTTATGGCGGCAGTGTTATCCCAGAAAGAGGGCTATCTGAGCCAAGCTGATATTGATCGCACCCAAGCAATTATTGAAGCGGCCGGTTTGCCAGTTGCCGGGCCCCCAAATATGACAGAGAATGATTATTTAGAGCGAATGGCCGTGGACAAAAAAAATATTGATGCGCGGATTCGCCTGGTGTTATTGCAGGCCCTGGGGGATGCAGTAGTGACGACCAATTTTGATCAAACCAATCTCCGGGCCACATTGGATGACTGCACAGCCTGATACGAATAAAAACCTGTCCGATACTCACGGGCAGACTGCTCAGCCGGAATCCTCCGAAGCGCAGCCAGTGCTGGATCCGTTCGATGATGCCCGCATTGACGGGCTGTTTTTCCCCGGAGGAGGCCGCCAGGATACACTGGAGCAATTGCAGCACTTATTACGCTATGGCCCAGCCTTGTTGGTGCTGGATGGCGATGCCGGTGTGGGCAAACACTTTCTTGTGAATCGCATGATTGCCATGCTGGATCCGGAATTGTTTGATCTGGCGTTGATTCAGTCCAATGTGCTGAATCGCCCGCAAGACATATCATCAGCACTTTCGACTGCCTGGCGGTGTCCTCAGGAATTGACACTTGAAAACCGGCAGCAGGTTTTAACGGCCACGGCTCAAGCTGCTGACAGTGAGTCAAAAACATTGTTGGCTGTCGTGCGTCAGGCTCAACACCTAAGCCCGGAAAGCTGTCTGCTTATTCGCGAACTGTTAGCGATCACCGCTGGCCTTCCGGTCAAATTTCTTTTGGTGGTGGACGCAATTGAGCTTGAATCTGCCGGCTATCTATATGAACTGATTAGTCAGGTGCCTGATAATTTTCAACTGACCCTGTATCCGCTTACGCCGGAAGAAACCAGCGAATATTTGGCCTATCGACTGCGCACTGCCGGGCTCGGTCAAGTGCGTTTTAATGATGAGCAGCTGCTGCACATTCACAATCAAACGTTGGGTAATATCCAGCAAATTAATGAAATGGCGCGTGACTTATTGGCAGCGACGATGCCAACGCCGGTGCCCAAGCCCGCGACCCTATCCGGATTGCCCAAAATGCATCTGGCTGCGCTTGCAATCATGGCGGTTGTGCTTGTGCTGTTGATATTGATGCGCGGCAGCAAGCAGCCCGAGCCTGATAAAGTGGACTTGGCGGATCGCGCCGAGCAGGTCCAACCCGGTTTTGCGGACGTTGGCGACCCGCCCGCAGTCGTATTGGCCCCAGGGCAAATCACAGAGGCGCCGGCAACGGAACCGCAGCAAGCCGGTGCGGAGACGGATGCTTCATCCGATGCAGATCAGCGGGAAGCCCAGGATCAGGTGAGCCTGGTTGAACCGGTGGTGGTTATGGATAAGCCGGACGAAACCGAGAGCGTTATCGATCCGACTCCAGAACAGCGTGCTCCTGTCGAGCAGCCTGTGCCCGAACCGGCGGAACGCGCCGGGGTTGTCGGTAAAACAGTAGCGGGTGTGAGTGATCGGTCTGCTTGGTTGGGCACGCTTCCAAAAGGCGATTATGTGATACAGCTGTTGGGTGCCAAAGAGTGGAAGACGGTCGAAACCTTTGTCAATCGCTACTCTGGCGTAAAGAATCTTGCTTATTATCGCATGGCGCGTCATGGTGCTCCCTGGTATGTGGTGGTGCAGGCAAGTTACCCGAATCACGACGCTGCAAGTGCAGCTGTCACAAAATTACCACAAGCGCTGCAAAAGCAGGGGCCCTGGATCCGAAAAGCCGAGGCAATTCAAGAGGAAATAAAAAACCAGTGAGTCATTCCTAACTCATTCATTTCTGGACTGTTTTTTGCGTGTATTTTACTGGTGTGCCTCTCTTTGGACGTGCTACGTGCACCAGAAGAGGGAGATACGTTTGTCCAATTGAGGGTTCGCATGTAAAATGGCTGTCCATTTTTGCCTGGATTGCGTATATCAGGCGCGAGATTCTCAAATAACCTATTGAATTCACTGGAAAAAGGGCTTTCGCTTGTGATGAAAATACAGAGTGGTGGGCTCTACCATCCTGACCAGTTTAAAGACAACTGTGGCTTTGGCTTAATTGCACAAATGAAGGGCATAGCCAGCCACGAATTATTGCAGACTGCGATTGAGGCACTCACGTGCATGACTCACCGCGGCGGAATTGCTGCCGATGGCAAAACCGGCGACGGCTGCGGGCTGTTGCTGCAGATGCCGGATAAGTTTTATCGCGCGGTTGCAAAAGAAGCCTTTGGTAAGGATCTGAGCAAGCAATTCGCGGTGGGAATGACGTTCCTATCTCAGGATACCGCTAAGGCGCAGCACGCCCGGACTGTGCTGGAAGACGAAGTTTCCAGGCAAAGCCTGGAGGTCGTGGGTTGGAGAAAAGTGCCGTTCGATAGCAGCGTGTGCGGACGCATCGCGATGGAGAGCCTGCCTTTAATAGAGCAGTTGTTCCTGAATTCCGACGGAATCTCGGATACCGAGATTAATCGCCGGCTCTTCTTTGCACGTCGTCGTGCAGAAGCCCGCTTGCAGGAAGACGAGGATTTTTATATCCCCAGCTTGTCTGCCACGGTCGTATCCTATAAAGGGCTGGTGATGCCGGCGGATCTGCCTTCCTTTTATAAAGATCTGGCAAACCCAGAAATGGGCACTGCGATTTGCGTGTTCCACCAGCGTTTTTCAACCAATACCCTGCCGCGCTGGCCTTTGGCGCAGCCGTTCCGCTATTTGGCGCACAATGGTGAAATCAACACCATCATGGGCAACCGCAACTGGTCGGTTGCGCGTACTCCCAAATTTGTATCTGATCTGTTACCGAATCTGGATGAAATCCTGCCCCTGGTAAACCGTACCGGTTCTGACTCCTCCAGTCTCGATAATATGCTGGAATTGTTATTGGCCGGTGGCATGGATATCTATCGTGCGGTGCGCTGCATGGTGCCGCCTGCCTGGCAGAACGTGGAAACCATGGATGCGGATTTACGCGCGTTCTATGAATACAATTCCATGCACATGGAGCCTTGGGATGGTCCGGCCGGTCTGGTAATGACCGACGGCCGTCACGCAATCTGTATGCTGGATCGCAACGGTCTGCGACCAGCCCGTTGGGTGATCACCAAAAACGGCTTTATTACGCTGGCGTCGGAGATCGGTGTCTACTCCTACAAGCCGGATGATGTGGTAGCCAAAGGCCGGGTCGGGCCGGGACAGATCCTGGTGGTGGACACGGAAACCGGAGAGCTGTTGCACACCGATGAAGTGGATCAGCGATTAAAGTCGGCGCAGCCCTACAAGCAATGGCTGAAAGAAAATGTGATCCGTATTCAGGACACGTTAACCGACGAGACCCGTTCCATTGAGCAGCTCGATCCGGCAGCCATAAAGACCTATCAGAAATTATTCCAGGTTACATTTGAAGAGCGTGATCAGGTTATTCGACCGATGGCGGAAAGTGGTCAGGAAGCAGTGGGTTCCATGGGCGATGACACGCCAATGGCGGTGTTGTCGGCCAAGGTTCGGCCGTTATACGATTTCTTCCGGCAGCAATTTGCCCAGGTAACCAACCCGCCAATTGACCCCTTAAGGGAAGCTGTGGTGATGTCTCTGGAAACCTGCGTGGGTGCAGAGCGCAATGTGTTTGAGCAAACGGCGGAGCATGCAGACCGGGCCATATTGACCTCGCCGGTGTTGTCGCACAGTAAGTTTCAGCAACTGCTGTCGATCACCCGTGAAGGATACCAGGTGCAGCGTTTGTCTCTGAACTACGATGCAGCGATCAGCTTGCGACAAGCGGTTGAAAATATCTGCACGCAAGCGGAAGAAGCCGTGCGCTCCGGTAAAGTTATTCTGGTGTTGAGCGACCGTGACATCGATGAGAAAAAACTCCCGTTGCCCGCGCTTATGGCGACCGGCGCGGTACATCACCACCTGACCGGCAAAGGTTTACGTTGCGATTCCAATATCATTGTGGAAACGGCGGGCGCCCGCGACCCTCATCACTTCGCCTGCCTGATCGGATTCGGCGCGACAGCGGTTTACCCCTATCTTGCTTTTGATGTGATCTGTGACTTGGTGCGTACCGGCGAGATCCTGATGGATCCAATCGACGCGCAGAAGAATTTTCGCAAGGCGATCGATAAAGGACTGCTGAAAATCCTTTCGAAAATGGGGATTTCAACCGTGGCGTCTTATCGTGGTGCGCAATTGTTTGAAGCGGTCGGTATTGCCATGGACGTCGTCGATACCTGTTTTCTCGGGGTGCAGAGTCGCATCCAGGGTGCGGGATTTACCGACTTTGAGAATGACGCCAAGCTGTTGTCGCTGGACGCCTGGAAAGCGCGCAAACCGATTGCACAGGGCGGTATTCTTAAGTACGTCCACGGCGGCGAATACCACGCCTTCAATCCGGATGTGATAGGCGCGTTACATAAAGCGGTTCAATCCGGCGACTACGAAGCTTATCGTGAATACGCCGTTCTGACTCAGGACCGGCCGGTTGCAGCGATTCGTGATCTGTTGGGTTTGAAAACCAGTGCCGCCGGCGCAATTGCTTTGGACGAAGTAGAGCCGATGGAATCCATATTACCGCGCTTCGATTCTGCCGGCATGTCTCTCGGTGCGTTGAGCCCGGAAGCTCACGAAGCCATTGCCACGGCCATGAACCGCTTGGGTGGGCGCAGTAACTCCGGTGAAGGCGGTGAAGATCCCGCACGCTTCGGTACCGAGCGCGTTTCCAAGATCAAGCAGGTTGCTTCCGGCCGCTTTGGTGTGACTCCGCATTATTTGGTGAATGCGGAAGTGCTGCAAATCAAAGTCGCGCAAGGGGCCAAGCCGGGTGAAGGGGGGCAATTACCCGGTGGCAAAGTGAATGAACTGATTGCCCGCCTGCGTTACTCGGTGCCGGGAGTGACATTGATTTCGCCGCCACCGCACCACGATATCTATTCAATTGAAGATTTGGCGCAGCTGATTTTCGATTTGAAACAGGTTAATCCCCAGGCGCTGGTGTCCGTTAAGCTAGTGTCTGAGCCCGGCGTAGGTACCATCGCAGCGGGTGTAGCCAAGGCCTATGCGGATTTGATTACCATATCCGGTTACGATGGCGGTACTGCCGCCAGCCCGCTCACGTCGATCCGTTACGCCGGCTCGCCTTGGGAGCTGGGTTTAAGTGAAGCGCACCAAACACTGCGTGGCAACGATCTGCGCGACAAAATCCGGCTGCAAACCGACGGCGGTCTGAAAAATGGGCTGGATGTGGTGAAAGCGGCTATCCTGGGTGCTGAAAGCTTCGGCTTTGGCACCATTCCGATGATTGCTTTAGGCTGTAAATACCTGCGTATATGCCACCTCAATAACTGCGCAACCGGTGTCGCCACGCAGCAGGATAAATTACGCGAAGAGTTTTTCATCGGTGCACCTGAAATGGTGATGAATTTCTTCCGCTTTGTGGCGCAGGAAACCCGCGAGTGGATGGCGCGCCTCGGCGTGCGGACTATGGCCGAACTGGTCGGCCGCACCGACCTGCTTGAAATGCTCGAAGGCATCACCGACAAACAGAAAAACCTGGATTTGTCACCCATTCTGTCCAGCAGTCACGTTTCCGATGACAAACCGCAAATCTGTGCCGTTGCCAGTAACGCTCCGTTTGATAAGGGCGAGTTGGCCGAGCGCATGGTTGACACGATGCTACCGGCGATCGATGCAAAAAGTGGTGGTGAATTTGATTTCGGTATCACCAACTGTGACCGCTCTATCGGTGCTCGGTTATCCGGTGAAATTGCCAAGCGTCATGGTAACCAGGGCATGGCTGATAGCCCGATCACTATTCGGTTCAAGGGCACGGCGGGGCAGAGTTTCGGCGTGTGGAATGCCGGTGGTCTGTACATGTACCTGGAAGGGGATGCCAATGATTATGTCGGCAAAGGCATGACCGGCGGTAAGTTGGTTGTTCATCCGCCTAAAGGCAGCCCGTTCCGCAGCGAGGAAACCTCCATTATTGGTAACACCTGTCTTTATGGGGCCACCGGTGGCAAACTGTTTGCTTCCGGCCAGGCAGGGGAGCGTTTCGGCGTACGTAACTCCGGAGCACACGCGGTTGTAGAAGGTGTCGGGGATCATGGTTGTGAATATATGACCGGCGGTCTGATCACCGTATTGGGCGAAACCGGCTATAACTTTGGCGCCGGGATGACCGGTGGCTTTGCTTATGTGTTGGATGAAGACAAAACCTTTGTCGACAAATATAACCATGAATTAGTTGAGATTCAGCGTATTCACAGCGAAGACATGGAAGGTTACCGAACCCATCTTGTGAGTGTCATCGAAGAGTTTGTAGCTGAAACCGGGAGTGACTGGGGCAAGCAAATCCTCGACCGGTTTGATGATTATGTAGGCCAGTTCTGGTTGGTGAAGCCCAAAGCAGCCAGTATCCAGCGTCTACTAAACAGCATCCGGCACCGTCCCGAATAATCAAACATGCACAACTGCAGTACGGCCGGAACCTGGTCAGTCCTGCAGTCATGCATGGTCGGAGCTCCCGACTTCGTCTTTAGCAGTGAGGTTTAAAATGGCAGAGCGTTTGAATAACCACTTCCAGTTTCTGGATGTATCCCGGCAAGATCCTGCCAAAAAGGAGATCGGGGTAAGGCGTTCTCAATATGTTGAGATCTATAATCCGTTTCAACCGGAGCAATCGGCGTCCCAGGCGCACCGTTGTCTTGAGTGCGGGAATCCCTATTGCGAATGGAAATGCCCGGTTCATAACTTTATCCCGAACTGGCTCAAGCTGATCTCGGAAGGGAATATTCTGGAGGCCGCGGAATTAAGCCATCAGACCAATACCTTGCCGGAAGTCTGTGGCCGTGTGTGCCCCCAGGATCGCTTATGTGAGGGCGCCTGTACGCTCAACGACGGTTTTGGTGCGGTGACGATTGGCTCGGTGGAAAAATACATCACCGATACTGCGCTGGCTATGGGTTGGCGGCCGGATATGTCGAGTGTCATTGCGACGGACAAAAAAGTGGCGATCATAGGGGCAGGTCCTGCCGGGCTGGGTTGTGCCGATGTGTTGGTGCGCAATGGTGTAAAACCGGTGGTGTTTGACCGTAATCCGGAAATCGGCGGCTTGCTCACCTTTGGCATTCCTGAGTTCAAACTGGAAAAGCCGGTGATTCAGTTGCGTCGCGAAGTATTCGAAGGCATGGGTATTGAATTTCGCCTAAATACGGAAATTGGCAAAGACATCGGCATGGACGACCTGCTGAAAGAATACGATGCCGTGTTTATGGGGATGGGTACTTATACTTATATGAAAGGCGGCTTTCCCGGCGAAGATCTGGAAGGTGTGCATGAAGCGCTGACCTACCTGGTGTCTAATGTGAACCGCAATATGGGGTTCGAAAAAGACCCGGCGGACTTTATTGATATGTCGGGTAAAAAAGTGGTGGTGTTAGGCGGCGGTGATACCGCGATGGATTGTAACCGTACTTCAATTCGGCAAGGCGCTGAGCAGGTAACCTGTGCTTACCGTCGCGATGAAGCCAATATGCCCGGTTCCCGCCGGGAGGTGACGAACGCCCGTGAAGAAGGGGTGGAGTTCCTGTTTAATCGCCAGCCAATTGCAATCATTGGGGATAATCATCGGGTACAGGGGGTTAAAGTCATTGAAACCCGGCTCGGAGAACCCGATGCCCGCGGCCGTCGTAGCCCCGAACCGATTCCTGGCTCAGAACAAATACTGCCGGCCGATGCGGTGATCATTGCCTTCGGGTTTCGTCCCAGTCCCCAGCCCTGGTTCGATCAGTCGGGAGTAAATATTGATGACAGCGGTCGCGTAGTGGCGCTTGAGCAAGCCGAATTTCCGTTCCAGACCAGTAATCCTAAAGTGTTTGCCGGGGGTGATATGGTTCGTGGATCAGATCTGGTGGTCACGGCAATCTGGGAAGGTCGCAAAGCCGCCGAGGGTATACTGGATTATCTGGACGTGTAAGTCCGCAGCAATCGGCAATACCATAATAAAATAAAGGGATTACATGTCTGAACTGAAAAACGATCGATTTTTGCGAGCCCTGATGAAACAACCGGTGGATGTCACTCCGGTCTGGATGATGCGACAGGCCGGTCGTTATCTTCCGGAATATAAGGCAACACGAGCCCACGCAGGGGATTTTCTGTCGCTGTGTAAAAATGCGGAATTGGCCTGTGAAGTCACGCTGCAACCGCTTGAGCGATTCGAGCTGGATGCGGCCATTTTGTTTTCGGACATCCTGACCATCCCGGATGCGATGGGATTGGGGTTGTATTTTGAAGAAGGGGAGGGCCCCCGTTTTCGCAAAACCATTCGCAGCGAGCAGGATGTCGAGCAATTGACGGTGCCTGACGCTTCCAACGAATTGGGCTACGTGATGAATGCGGTGCGCACCATCCGTTCTGCATTGTCTGGGCGCGTGCCTTTGATTGGATTTTCGGGCAGCCCGTGGACGTTGGCAACTTATATGGTTGAAGGGGGCTCCAGCAAAGACTTTCGCACCATCAAACGCATGATGTACTCGCAGCCGGATGTGCTGCACGCATTACTGGCGAAGCTGGCAGACAGCGTTATTGATTATCTGAATCAGCAAATTCTGGCCGGCGCCCAGGCCGTGCAGATTTTTGATACCTGGGGTGGTGTGTTGAGTAGCCAGCATTACCAGGCGTTTTCCCTGCGTTATATGAAAAAAATTGTCGACGGTTTGCTAAAAGAGCACGACGGTCGCGCGGTGCCCTCCATTCTGTTCACCAAAAACGGTGGCCAGTGGATAGAAGCGATCGCGGATACTGGCTGCGCTGCGGCCGGGCTGGACTGGACTGTTGAGCTGGGCGATATCAGGCAGAGAGTCGGCGACAAGATTGCACTGCAGGGCAACATGGACCCGTCGGTACTGTACGCCTCCCCTGATAGCATCCGTAAGGAGGTGGCACGAATACTGGAAAGCTTCGGTTCTGGAGAAGGCCACGTATTTAACCTGGGGCACGGTATCGCATTGGATGCAGACCCGGATCACGCCAAGGTGTTTGTGGATGCGGTGCATGAGCTAAGTGCCCAATACCATCGCTAACCGCTTTAATCAAACGGGCGGCAACTCTGCTATCAAGCTGCGTCGCCGCTAACACCGGTTTGGTCCGTGTGGGTGATGAACCTTATCGTCCGTGGGCCCGTGCCTGGTAGCGGGCAGTGGTCACAGCGCAGATTTCTCCGTTTTCATCTTTAATTTCCTGTTCCAGTATATAAACGGACTTTCCTTTTTCTTCTACTTCGCGATTAATGCGCTCAATTTCTTCTTCGCTGATGCGGGATTCCACCGTGACAGCGGTTTTCGCAGGCTTCAGGAACTTGATGCTCATCTCGGTGACAATCGGGTAGCACTTGGCGACATCAAAGGCACTGAAGAACAGGGAGCCGCCCGGTAGCTCAGCGATGGTAAACAAAGAGCCAGCGTACATCATGCCAATGTGATTGCAATTTTGTTCATAGGGTAGCTTCATTTTCACATAGCCCCGTTCAAACTCAATTACCTCTGCGCCGGCGAATTTCGCCAGGGGAATGGAACCGGTAGTCAGCTCGTTTATTTTCTCAATATCAAATTGCATGGGTACACCTTAATTATCATTGTTGTTGAGTCGAATTAGGAACCAGAAATTTAGGTTACACTGCCATGATACCAATCCCAAAAACAGGCGACTATATGGTCATGCAATGTTTATCTGCTTTGTTGGTTCTGGTGAACGGGTTGTTAATTGCGGTGAATAGCGGCCCGGTGCAGGCGCAAGGTGACGTCCGGCACGGGGTAATTCTGCAATATCATCACGTTTCGGATAGTGCACCGGCATCGACCCGTGTTACCCCGAAGGCGTTTCGGCGTCATATGGAAATTTTGAAAGAAGACGGTTTCAATGTCTGGCCGCTGGCCAGGTTAGTGGCATTTTTACAACAGGACAAAGCGCTGCCGGATAAAACGGTAGTGATCACCATCGATGACGCTTATCTGGATGTTTATCAAAATGCAGCCCCGATTTTAAACGAATTCGGCTACCCGTTTACTCTATTTGTCAGCACCGATCCGGTTGATCAAAAGCTGCGTGGATTTATGAGTTGGGATCAGTTGCGGGAGTTACAAAAGCAAGGTGCGCAGTTAGCCAATCACACCCAAAGCCATTTGCACCTGCTACGTAAATTGGAAGGGGAGTCCGAATCGGAGTGGCTCGCCCGTATTGAAGGTGAGCTCAAACAATCAGAGGCGCGTATAGCGGAAGAGACCGGCGCGAATTGGAAATATTTCGCTTACCCCTATGGCGAGGTCAACGAGCGGTTGCTGAAAAAAATCCAGGAGTGGGGTTTTCTGGGTTTCGGTCAACAGTCTGGGGCGGTGGATAAAGCGCTGTTGAACTCGGGTATTGCCCCGCGGTTCCCCTTCAATGAACACTATGTTGATGAAAAGGCATTCAGATTAAAGGCCGCTAGCCTGCCATTGCCGATAGCAAAAGAGAGCAGTGAGCCAATAGTTTGGAGCAAGCCGGCGAAGCCGCAACTTAAGCTCACCTTGACGGCGGTTAACGGCGCTCTGACCTGCTTTGCCAGTGACCAGGGTGAAATTAACGTCGTTAAAACCGCAGACAAAGAATTCACTATTCAGTCGGATACGGCCATCCCGGTAGGGCGCTCCCGTTATAACTGTACGATGCCGGTAGCAGGCCAGCAGGGCCGTTACCATTGGTATTCTAAAACCTGGATTCGTAAGCGCGATGACGGCAGCTGGTATCGGGAGTAACCCAAAAAAAGCACCGACACTATTCAATAAGTCGGTGCTTTTGCATTTTGCCGGAGTTCGAGTGTTGGCTCAGACTTTTTGGATCAGGCCGGGCTCGTCATCGTGTATGGAATTGACTTCAATGCCTTCACTGCCACATTTGAAGGTTTCCATAACTTCATCGCCCTGAACAGATTCAATGACGACATCAAACTTCCAGAGGCGTCGCAGGTGTTTCAACACTTCCTGTGCCGACTCTTCGTCCAGGGGGCGCCGGTTGTGCCGTACGTGGCGCAGGGTTAAAGAGCGATCGCCGCGTACATTGACGTTATAAACCTGAATATTGGGCTCGTTCATGGACAGATTGTATTGCTTTGACAGGGATTCGCGGATATCCCGGTAGCCGGGATCATCGTGGATGGCGGTAATTTCCAGGTCGCGTTCCTTGTCATCATCAAGAATGGAGAAAAATTTAAACTCGCGGATGATCCGGGGTGACATAAATTGCTGTACAAAGCTTTCATCTTTGAAATTCTGCATCGCGAAATGCAGGGTTTTATTCCAGTCACTGCCAGCGATATCCGGGAACCACTTTTTATCTTCCTGTGTCGGATTCTCACAAATACGTCGAATATCCTGCATCATATTAAACCCCAGTGCATAGGGGTTAATGCCGCTGTACATGCGGCTATCAAATGACGGTTGGAATACGACAGACGTATGGGATTGTAAGAATTCGAGCATAAACCCGTCTGTGACCCGACCTTCCTCATAGAGCTTGTTGAGCAGGGTGTAATGCCAGAATGTGGCCCAGCCCTCGTTCATAACCTGGGTTTGGCGCTGGGGATAAAAGTACTGAGCAATTTTTCTGACTATGCGCACGATTTCCCGTTGCCAGGGCTCCAGCAGCGGGGCATTTTTTTCAATGAAGTAAAGTAAGTTTTCCTGGGGTTCCTCGGGGAAGCGCTTGGTGCTGAGTTTGCTCTTTTTGCCCCCCATTAAAGGGATGGTTTTCCATAATTCGTTGACTTGCTTTTGTAAGTATTCCTCGCGTTCCTGCTGCCGCTGACGTTCTTTTTCGGCGGAAATGGGATAAGGGCGTTTATACCGATCGACACCATAGTTCATTAACGCATGGCAAGAATCCAGTACCGCTTCCACTTCATCGACACCGTAGCGTTCCTCACATTTCATGATGTAGTTTTTGGCAAACACCAGATAGTCAATGATAGAGGTCGCGTCGGTCCAGGTTTTAAAAAGGTAATTACCTTTGAAGAAAGAGTTGTGACCATAGCAGGCATGGGCGATCACCAGAGCCTGCATGGTCATGGTGTTTTCTTCCATCAGATAGGCGATGCAGGGGTCGGAGTTGATAACGATTTCATAGGCCAGACCCATTTGTCCCCGGCGGTAATGCTGCTCGTTGGAAACAAAGTGCTTACCATAGGACCAATGGTTGTAACCCACTGGCATACCGACTGACGAATAGGCATCCAGCATCTGCTCAGCCGATATGATTTCGATCTGGTTGGGGTAGGTGTCGAGGCCGAATCCTTCAGCGATACGTCCGATTTCCCGATCGTATTCCTGAACCAGTTCAAACGTCCAGTCGGACCCTGTCGATATGGGGTTTTGTTCAGTCATAGACATCCTTCCGTGTTAACTGGCTCGCTGCACCTGCTTACGCTGGAACAGTTCGCGGAACACCGGGTAGATGTCGCCCGGATCGCTGATTTGCTGCATGGCAAAATGTTCGCAGGTGGCTTCAATGGTTTCATATTCACGCCACAAAGCCTGATGCCGGCGGGGGTTGATTTCGATGTAGGAGTAATACTGGACTTGCGGCAATATGTCCTTAAGCAGTATTTCCCTGCATGTAGGCGAATCGTCGTTCCAGTTATCTCCATCCGATGCCTGGGCACCGTAGATGTTCCACTCGTCTGCAGGGTAACGCTCCTGCATTATGTCTTTCATCATCTTCAGCGCACTGGAAACGATGGTGCCGCCGGTTTCGCGGCTGTAAAAGAACTCTTCCTCATCCACTTCCTTGGCGCTGGTGTGATGCCGGATAAAGACCACCTCAATGCGCTCATAATTCCGCTTCAGAAACATATACAGCAAAATAAAAAAACGTTTTGCCATGTCTTTCATGGCCTGATTCATGGAGCCTGATACATCCATAAGGCAAAACATGACGGCTTTTGAAGTGGGTTTAGGCTGCTTCAGGTGATGGTTGTAACGCAGGTCAATGGTATCGATGAACGGAATCTTTTTGATGCGGCGGCGCAGTAAATTAATTTCGTCTTCGAGCTCTTTCTCCCGACGCTTATCCCGCAGAATCGGGTCTTGTTCCTGGAGCGCTGCGAATTCGGCTTCAAACTCACGCAAACGGCGGCGGCTGGACGCGCCCAGCGCAATACGTCTGCTGGTTGCCTGACGCATAGAGCGCACCACGTTGATTTTGGCAGGGTTACCATCATTGATGATGCCTGCGCGGACGTATTTGAAGGTCTCGACCCCCTGCAGCTGACGTTTTACCAGGTTAGGCAGCTCCAGATCTTCAAACAGAAAGTCGAGGAATTCATCCTGGCTAATCTGAAATACGAACTCGTCTATGCCTTCGCCGGAGTCACTGGCATCACCCTCACCACTGCCTCCGCCGGCACCACCCTGAGGGCGCTGCACATGGTCGCCGGCAACAAACTCTTTATTGCCGGGATGAACCATTTCCCTTTTGCCACCTTTGCTGTGGTGAAAAAACGGCTCGGAAATATCCCGGCGGGG
Organism: Ketobacter sp. MCCC 1A13808; assembly: GCF_009746715.1. Lineage (NCBI taxonomy): Bacteria > Pseudomonadati > Pseudomonadota > Gammaproteobacteria > Pseudomonadales > Ketobacteraceae > Ketobacter > Ketobacter nezhaii. Next base: position 172,505 of record NZ_VRKW01000006.1, on the reverse strand, counting down.
AATGGATATGCTTTCCCCGCTCTCAAGATCGGTAATGCTGCGTTTGGTCACTGCTTCATCTACCGCTTTTTTGATGTGCTTGCGATAACGACGCAGGAACCGTTGCCGATTTACCGTGCTTTTGTTCTTACCGTTTAGGCGTCGATCTACAATATACGACACTGCTTCACCCGCCTTATTGCGATTTACGAACTCTTAAATACCATTCCGACAGCAGGCGAACCTGTTTCTCGGTATAGCCACGTTCCACCATGCGCAAAACAAAGTCTTCGTGTTTTCTCTGATCGCCCTGTGATGCTTTGGGGTTGAACGAGATAACGGGAAGCAGGTCTTCGGTGTTGGAGAACATTTTCTTCTCGATTACAGTGCGCAGTTTTTCGTAGCTCAGCCAGGATGGGTTTTTCCCGGCGTGATTTGCACGAGCCCGAAGTACAAAATTAACCACTTCATTGCGGAAATCTTTGGGATTGCTGATGCCGGCGGGTTTCTCTATTTTCTCCAGCTCATCATTCAGTGATTTACGATCAAATATTTCTCCGGTGTCGGGATCACGATATTCCTGATCCTGGATCCAGAAGTCGGCGTAGGTAACGTAGCGATCGAAGATATTCTGTCCGTATTCGGAGTAGGACTCCAGATAGGCCGTCTGAATCTCCTTGCCGATGAATTCCACGTAGCGAGGAGCCAGAAATTCCTTGATAAAACGCAGGTAACGTTCGCGAGTGTCACCGGGAAACTGTTCCTGTTCAATGGAGTTTTCCAGAACATGTAACAGATGCACCGGGTTGGCGGCTATCTCTGAATGATCGTAGTTGAATACTTTGGAGAGTATCTTGAAAGCAAAGCGGGTAGACAACCCATCCATACCTTCATCAACACCCGCTGAATCCCGGTATTCCTGATAGGATTTCGCTTTCGGATCGGTATCTTTCAGGTTTTCACCATCGTAGATACGCATCTTCGAATAGATGGAAGAGTTCTCTGGTTCTTTCAATCGTGACAAGGTAGAAAACTGGGCCAGCATGCGCAAGGTGTCCGGTGCACAATGAGCGTTCGACAACGAGCTGTTCTGAAGTAGTTTTTCGTAGATTTTAATTTCTTCAGTAACCCGTAGGCAGTAGGGCACTTTTACGATATAGATCCGGTCAATAAACGCTTCGTTATTTTTGTTGTTTCGGAATGCCTGCCATTCAGATTCGTTGGAGTGGGCCAGTACGATTCCGTCGAACGGAATTGCTCCCATGCCTTCGGTGCTGTTGTAGTTGCCTTCCTGGGTTGCGGTCAGCAACGGGTGTAATACTTTAATCGGCGCTTTGAACATCTCGACGAATTCGAGCAAGCCCTGGTTGGCTTTGCAAAGCCCACCCGAAAAGGCGTAACAATCCGGATCGCTTTGGGCGAATTCTTCCAGTTTGCGGATGTCCACTTTACCTACCAGGCTGGAAATATCCTGGTTGTTTTCGTCGCCGGGCTCTGTTTTGGCCACACCGATTTGGTCGAGTATGGAGGGGTACAGTTTTACCACTTTGAATTTGGAAATGTCACCGTTGAATTCGTGCAGACGTTTCACAGCCCAGGGAGACATGATGCCTTTCACGTAGCGTCTTGGAATACCGTATTCTTCTTCAAGAATCGCGCAGTCTTCTTCCGGCGCAAACAGATTGAGCGGTGATTCGTTTACCGGTGAACCTTTGATGGCATAAAAAGGGATTTTTTCGATTAAGTGTTTTAATCGTTCTGCCAGGCTGGATTTACCACCACCAACCGGGCCCAATAAATACAGAATTTGTTTTTTCTCTTCCAGGCCCTGAGCGGCGTGACGGAAGTAAGAAACAATTTGTTCGATGCACTCTTCCATGCCGTAAAATTCACTAAAGGCTGGATAGCGTCGGATAATTTTATTGGAGAAAATGCGGCTCAGGCGCGGGTCCATCGATGTGTCGATCATCTCAGGTTCGCCAATGGCGGCGAGCATACGCTCTGCTGAACTGGAATAGGATTGCGGGTCTTGCTTACAGAGATCGAGATACTCTTGCAGGGAGTATTCTTCTTCCTGGGTGACTTCGTATCGATTCTGGTAGTGACTGAATATACTCATGGAGCTACCTCGTGTTCACTGCAACCGGTTAGCTAAGCTTGGACTTTGCTTCGGTGCGATTTGTTCAATAACAAAATCATGCTTAATTATTATCTTAGTATGAAAAATTAAAAACGGTTGAAAGAAAAGGGATTATTTCATTTTTATGGATTTTTTTTATTTATAGTTGGAATTGCCTGCCAGGCTAGTGACAGCACATAAATAACGTTATAGGCTATTTGGGCCTATACGCTGTTTCCAGCCAACACGTTTACCCCGTTTTAACCCTGTTTTTTTAGAACTTTTATTTAAAATCAGCCATTTTTTTTCCACTGTTTAGAACGCCATTGAATATGCGATTAAACATCGGATGAGGGTGGGGTGGTGTCAGGCCGTGACGATTGCAATCGGGGCAGGTCGGGGGCAAAGAAGAGGCGGGTGGTGTTCAATCCAATGAGCGCGTTTCAGGACTTTTCGCAGTCACAGGAGGTCAGCGCTTCAGTTTCCAAACAAACAGCAGTTAGGCGATTTCCCCACACGCATCCGGTATCCAGTGCCAGCACACCGGGGTAATTGCTGACGCCCTGCAGGGCTGCCCAATGGCCAAACAAAATTTTCTTTTTAAGCGGCGTCCGTTGTGGCCATTGAAACCAGGGTATGAGTCCGGCAGGTGCGTCACTGAGCGCTTCTTTGTGCGTCAGATCGATTTCCCCATCGCCATTGACCAGGCGCATACGAGTGAAGAAATTGGTGATGGTGCGCCAGCGATCCGGTCCGGTCAGGCTTTCATCCCAGATGGCAGGTGTATTGCCGTACATGTTCTCGAAGTATTGTAGTCTCAGCTGCGGATTCTGGAGTACGGTCTCGACTTCGCGGGCACATTTCCGGGCTTGTTGCAAAGACCAACCCGGATAGATACCCGCATGGCTCATTACCCAATCATCGTTTTCGTGCATCAGCGGGCAGCTTAGCAACCAATCAGTCAGCTTGTCGCGGTGTTTGCTGGCCAAAACATCATTGAACGTGTCCTTGCGTTTGGGGCTGCCTATTCCCGCCAGTACCGCCAGCATATGTAAATCGTGATTGCCCAATACCGCGATTAGGTTGTCACGCCGGTCATAGCAAAATTTGAGGGTTTTTAGTGATTCAGGACCTCGGTTTACCAGGTCCCCGCAGAGCCAGATCTGATCCTGGTCGGGGTTGAATTTAACTTCATCCAGCAGGCATTTGAACGGTTTGAAACAACCCTGAAGGTCGCCGATGGCGTAGGTCGCCATCAGTGCAGTGACCTCGGGGTGGCCAAAGTGAATACAGGAATGTCGGCATCAAATTTCAGTCCCGTTGCATCAATCATCTGATAGCTGCCCTGCATGCTGCCGACCGGGGTCTGCAATACGGTTCCACTGCTGTATTGATAGGCCTCACCGGGCATAATTGTGGGTTTTTCGCCAATCACACCTTCGCCCCTGACTTCTTGCACCTGCTGATTGCCGTCGGTGATGATCCAGTGTCGTGACAGCAATTGAGCGGGTAATTTGCCGTGATTTTCTATGGTGACGTGATAGGCGAATACATAGCGACCTGCCTCTGCGCTGGATTGGTCAGGGACGTATTCTGTGCTCACCTGTACCTGAATCTGGTCGTAATCCTGTTCGTGCATGGGTGGGTCGGTTCCTTGATGTTAGTCATGGGTGTCGGACGACGAATCTGCTTGCTCAAGATGCAAATCGGTTAAACGCGCATATTGTGCCAGGGAAATTTGCTCCGGTCGGTGCTCTGGGCTGATTCCGGCCTGGCTTAGTAGTTCGTCATCGGCTACTGATTTTAAGGCATTTCGAATTGTTTTTCGCCGTTGATTGAATGCCGTTGTAACAATTTTGCCGAGGGTGTGCGGACAGCGGGTAGTGATAGGCAGGGTGTCGTGGGGGGTCAGACGCACGATAGCGGACTCCACTTTGGGGGGAGGATTGAACGCAGCGGGCGGTACCAGAAACAGCGCTTCGATCCTGCAGTAATATTGCAGCATAATACCGAGACGACCATAGGCCTTGTCGCCGACCCCGGCCACCATGCGATCAACCACTTCCTTCTGCAGCATAAAATGCATGTCGGCAATGCTAGAATGATATTGCACCAGATGGAATAGCAGGGGGGTGGAAATATTATAGGGTAGGTTGCCGACGATGCGGATTTTGTCCGCCTGCAGGTCGCTACCGATCTGCTGATAATCGAATCTGAGAGCATCCCCTTCGTAAATACGGAAGTGATTGCGGGTGGCAAAGTTAATTTTCAAATTGGGCAGCAGATCCCGATCCAGCTCTACAACGGCGAGTTGACCAACCTCATCCACCAGATGCTCTGTCAGAGCCCCTAAACCAGGGCCGATTTCCACCATGTTATCGTTGGGCGACGGCGCAATAGCGTCAACAATGTTCTGGATGACATTCGGGTCATGCAGAAAATTCTGTCCGAAGCGCTTACGCGGTAAGTGTTTGCTGAAACCGGGTTTTCTACCCTTGGGCATGATCTGATCCACCACTGTCTGACTGAAGCACGTAATCCGGGTTGGGGTCGCTCTGAGAGGCCATTTGCTGGGCGCAGTGCAGGGCGCTCAACAGGCTGCCGGTATCCGCATTGCCCGTGCCCGCCAGATCCAGTGCGGTGCCATGGTCAACGGAGGTGCGTATTATGGGTAGACCCAGGGTGATATTGACAGCCTGCCCGAAACCCAGATGCTTCAAAACGGGTAGGCCCTGGTCGTGGTACATGGCAATCACGGCATCGGCTTGCTGCAGGTATTTAGGGGTGAACAGGGTGTCGGCAGGTAGGGGCCCCGAGAGATCCATTCCCTGCGCCCGCAAATCGTTCAGCACCGGATTAATAACGACCATTTCTTCGTCGCCCAGGTGGCCAGATTCGCCGGCATGGGGGTTTAGCCCGCACACCAGCAAACGCGGGCGCCGGATTCCGAATTGCCGTTGCAAGCTGGTGTGGGTTATCCGGATTACCTGCTCAAGTGTTGCGGGTGTAATCGCATCTGCGACACGCCGCAGCGGAAGGTGAGTGGTAACCAGGGCTACCCGCAGTCCGGGGCAGGCCAGCATCATCACAACCTGTTCAACGCCGCAGCGCTGTTGCAAATACTCGGTATGCCCGCTGAAAGGTAAACCGGCGTCATTGATGACGGATTTTTGGACCGGGCCGGTAACCAAGCCCTGAAAACGTCCCGACAGGCAACCGTCGATTGCGTAATCCAGCGTTTCCAGCACGTAACCGGCGTTGAGGGGATTGAGCTGCCCCGTGTGCACCGGTGTTTTCAGTCTAATATTGTGAATATTGAGCCTGGACAGCGGGTCGCCGGGTAATCCCAGTTGTTTCGCCCGTTGCTGTAACAGATCTTCATTGGCCACCACGACCCAGCCACGGGTATCTTCCTGCTGGGCCAGTTGCAATACGAGGTCAGGACCGATGCCGGCCGGTTCACCGGGAGTAATGACGACCTTAGAGTTTGATTTCCACATAGGCGTTTTGGCGAATCTCCCGTAACCAGCCGTCCAGTTCTTCATCAAAGCGCCGACGCTGCAGCATCTGGCGAGCCCGGTTGCGACGGAACTCTTCACTCATATCCTGACGGCGGCGCTCTTCCACCTGCAGAATATGCCAGCCAAAATTGGATTGAAACGGTTCCGATATGCCACCGGGCTGGGTTTCCGACATCACTTTTTCAAATTCCGGCACCATGGTGCCGGGATTAACCCAGCCCAGCTCGCCACCCTGCATGGCACTGCCGGGATCATCGGAATAGGTTTTGGCAAGAATCGGGAATTGTTCCGGATCTGCCACCACGTCATCATGGATTTCGTTAATCAGGTGCTGGGTTTCACTTTCACTGCGAATTTCATTGGGTTTGACCAATATGTGGCGGGTTTTGGTTTGCTCCACCATTTGTTCAGTGCCGCCGCGCAGCTCCAGTACCTTGATGATATGAAAGCCGCTGGCGCTGCGGATTGGTGCAGATACCTCACCTGCTTTCATTTCCAGAGCCACATCAGCAAAGATGGTGGGCAGTTGAGCCGCCTTGCGCCAGCCCAAGTCGCCCCCGGACAGTGCGGTTTCTCCGGCAGAGTATTGCAGTGCCATTGATGAAAAGTCGGCGCCTTCCTTGAGCTTTTTGTACACCATCAGAGCCGTTTCCTCGGCTGCTGCGACGTCTGTGTCCTGTTTGGTGGGGATCAGAATATGCCCGAGCCGGTAATCCGGGGCTAAATTGGTTTTCGCCAGCTCTGAATTCAGAAAGGCGTCGACATCTTTGTCGGATATCTGGATTCGGGCACCCACCCGGCGTTGACGCATTTGATTGATAGTCAGTTCACGGCGGATCTGGTCGCGCAGGGAAGCCCAGGACATGCCTTCCTGCAGAATGGTTTCGCGGAATTGATCGGTGGTCATGTTGTTCTGGCGGGCGATATTGGCGAGGGTCTCATTAAGCTGATTATCATCAATACGGATGCCCGCGCGATCTGCCATCTGAAGCTCGATGTTTTCTACAATCATGCGCTCCAGTACCTGCTCGTTGAGTGCATCTTTGGGGGGCAATTGCCCTTGCTGACTTTTCATGCGGGTGGCGATTTCAGCGGTGCGTTCTGCCAGCTCCGATTCCATAATGATGTCATCATCGACGATGGCAACAATGCGGTCGAGTTCGCGGGGGGCTGCCTGCAACGTGCCGACCAGCAGATGAGTAACGGCCAGGGTGGCCATTAGCTTGAATATGGGTGTTAAACGCATCCGTTTTCCTTCGTAAGGCTTGTCTGTCGATTCTGGTGGTAAGGGTGAATATTAAAATCCGCTGGGTCGGGAATTTTCCCGTAATTGATACCCGGAGATTGCATCATCAAGCATGGTGTCGACCGAGCCACCCAGTCCGCCCAGGCCTTTGAGCTCAAATTGAACATAGATGCCCTGCGAGGGTTCCACCACCAGGCTCGGGTCATTGGACTCTCTAAGATAGCGGCGGTTCACCAGCCGTGCCCGCCAACAACAGCTTTCGTATTCTATACCGAACACCGTATCGTAAGAACGTTGTTCTTCCAGGTCGTAGCCCCAGCGGCCAATCAGCCCCCAGCGTTGTGAAACCGACCAGATAAAAGAAAAGTCCGTCTGATTGATTTTTTCTGCCAGCGGGTCGGCGCCCACCGCCCCGTCATCATAAAAATTATAACTGAGGTTCATTAGGTTGCCGTTTTCTGCCCGGTACCTGAATCCGGTGACAATACTGTCCAGATTATTTTCCTGGGTGTCCATCTGGGTTTCTGCACGCCAGCTCCATTCGCTGTCAATCAGCCAGTTTATGCGGGCGACGAAGGGGGAGAGCGTGGTTTCTTCCGGCGGATTATTTTGTGTCAGTTGAACTTTACGATCACGCAAATAGAAAATCTGCCCAATACTGACGTTTATTTCTTCCTGTCCGGTCTGTTCGTTGATCAGGCGGGAGGTCAGGCCGAGAGAAATCTGGTTGGCATCGCCCACCCGGTCTCCCCCTGTAAAGCGGTTCTCCCGGAACAGCTGTTCATAGCTGAAACTGGTTTTAGCGGTATCGAAGGTCGGCAGGTCGTTCTGATCTTTATAGGGTGAATAAAGATAGAACAGCCGGGGCTCCAGCGTTTGCAAGTAGCGACTGCCAGCCATTTCGAAAGGGCGGTCAAGGTAGAGGCCGCTGTCAACGCTGAAAATACCGTTGCTGAGGTTGCGTTCATCGTCGGTCAGATTGACCTGGTTCATGTCGTAATACCGTTGATAATACGACAGCTTGGGCTGAACAAACCCCCAGGCGCGGCGGAAGTTATAGCTGGCACTGGGAATCAGGCGAATGCGTTCAGCGGTAGTGGGGCCGGTGACGATCTTTTCCGGGTGCTCGAAATAGGTATATTCAGTGCCTAATTTAAACTCCAGCGGGGAATCACCCATGGGAAACCGGCCCAGGGCAGACAGTTGGGGTAGCATGCGATAGGGCAGTGCATTGTCAGGGATCAGTTCGTCGATGGTTTGAAAACTTTGCACCTGGCCGCCGAAATTCCAGGTGTCCCCGTAATAGCGCATGTCGGTTCTCTGATTCAGGTGGGCGGTGGAACTGGTGTTGAGCGTGGTGTCCAGGTCGAGGAAATAGTCGCTGTCGCTGACCCGGGTGTAATCCACTTTGTTAACCCATTTGTCGTAGTGCCCAACGTGGTGCCAGGTGATGAGGTTGCGGCTGTCACCGAATTCCTGGTCATCGGGCAGATAGCCGCCGCCGATATCACCTTTGGTATTTTCGGACAAATAGCGGAATTCGGATTCCATCATGCTGCCGCGATCCGACAAAAAGCGGGGGGTCAGGGTCGCGTCCAAATTTGGTGCCAGATTCAGATAGTAGGGTACCGAAAAGTCGAGTCCGTTCTGGCCGCTGCCGATAGTTGGAAACAAAAAGCCGGTCTGGCGGCGATCATCGATGGGAAACGTCCACCAGGGTAAATAAAGAATGGGCACGCCCCCGACCTGCACCTGGGCACCTTTTACCTCACCCCAACCTTCGGATTGGTCTATTTTGATTTGTTTGGCTTTGATGACCCAGGAGTTGTCGTTGGGTTCGCAGGTGGTGTAAGAACTGTGATCCAGAATCAGAATTTGGTCATCCGGGTTATAGATGCGCCCTGCGCTGCCGTGAACGTGTATCTGGTGGATTACGTATTCCGTGTCCGTTACGTCCAGCTGCTTTTCATTCAGATTGACTTTTGCGCGCTCACCCAGAATCAGCATGCCCGGCTGACGGATTTTAACGTTGCCGTTAAGCTCCGTAGCCCGGGTAGCGCGATTCATCTTAACCTCGTCGCTGTACAGTTCCCGGCTGCCTTGCTTGAGCACGACATCCCCGGTAAGCACATTAGTACCATCAGGCAGGGTATCGAAATGATCTGCCGAAGCCTGAACATCGGAATGGGCCGGGTCCGCCGCGGTCGTCAGAGACGGCGGAGAAATGTAGTAACCTTCGCACATGCCGCTGTGGGCCGGGCGTTGGTCCTCGGGCATGGCGGCGATCTCTTCGCCGGAAACCCAGTCCAGATAACGATAGGGATTGACGGTTTCTGGTTCAGCCGCAGCTGTTGCTGCACCGGTTGCCGTGGCTATGGCTAATAGCAAAAAAGTCACCACCACCTTCTCGATGGGGGATATATTATTTTTCCAATTCATTAACTACGGGTTCGGAAAGTGATGAGAGAGCTTGACCCTGTTTTAAGTCTGGTGTGATGATACACGAACCCTCGTAGTGAGTCACAAATTTGCCATTCTAAGGATCAACTCTTAGTGGATCATCGTCTATCTCAGCTTAGCACCTGGATTAATCAGCAGCTGTTGCAAAGCCACCGTTATCAAGGTCCTTCACTTTCTCTGGAGGTGGTGTCCGGTGACGCCAGCTTCCGGCGTTATTTTCGTTGCCGTTATCAAAGTTCCGCCGGACAGGCTGAATCGGTGATCTGTGTGGATGCACCGCCGGATAAAGAGAACAATCCCGCATTCGTGAATGTGTTACAGGGCTTGAAAGCAGCCGGCGTACCGGTGCCGGATCTGCTGGCGCTGGATTACGATCAAGGATTTATGATGTTATCCGATCTGGGCGATTGCCTGTTGATGTCGGTGCTGAATGAAGCCAGTGTGGAGGGCTATTTTGAAAAAGCCTGCAATGTGCTGTTACGCATAATGCAGGCCGAATTCAGGTTGTCACCGTTGCCGCCCTACGATGAAGCCTTGATGATGAGAGAGATGGAATTGTTCCGAGACTGGTTCTGTGGTCGTTATCTGCAGCTGGAGCTTAGCGAAGCAGAGCAGCAACTGTTGAGTGAAGCGTTCCATTGTCTATTTCAGCAAACACGGACGCAGGAAACCGTGCCCGTGCATCGTGACTACCACACCCGTAATTTAATGGTGCTGGAAGACGGCAGCCTGGGTGTGATTGATTTTCAGGACGCCGTTGCAGGGCCGGTCACCTACGATCTGTTGTCATTGTTGCGGGATGAAACCTGCATCACCTGGCCAGAATCCAAAGTCAAAACCTGGACAGGGCGATTTGCCGGGCAATTGCGGCAGCGAGGGCTCAGCAACCTGACCAATGATGATTTCTGGTACGGTTTCAACGTTATGGGGGCGCAACGACACCTAAAAGTGGCCGGTATTTTTGCCCGCCTGTGTTACCGGGATAGCAAGCCCAATTACCTCATTCACACACCAAAAACTCTGCGTTACCTGCTGCAAGAGCTGTCGGTGGTTGTCGTTCAGGGGCCGCAGGCAGAGATTGAGCCGGTAGTCCGTCTCAAAGCGTGGCTACAGCAGCGGGTGGCCGCAGAATTAGTGAGCAGGCAACCCGGCTCCGGTGAATTGCTGGAGCCCCTTGTATGAAGGCCATGGTATTGGCCGCAGGGCGGGGGGAAAGGATGGGCGAATTGACCCGGAACTGTCCGAAACCGTTGCTCAAGATCGCCCGGAAACCGCTATTGCAGCATCATCTGGAGCGCCTTGTTGCCGCGGGCTTTGATGATGTTGTGGTCAATGCGTTTTACCGGGCGGAAGATATCGAGGATTTTTTGCAGGGCTGGCACGACGATCGGATGCAGGTTCACCTTGTAACCGAGCCGGAGTTATTAGAAACCGGCGGTGGTATATATAATGCGCTAACCTTACTGGGTGAGCAGCCATTTCTGGCTATTAATGGCGATGTCTGGACAGATTACCCTTTAGCGTCCATTGTGCAGAAAAGCCGCGAGTTTGCCTCAACTAATGACCTGGCCCGTTTAATCCTGGTGGGAAATCCCGACCATAATACCGGTGGTGACTTCGCGCTGACTGCCGAAGGTCGGGTGCAAAATCAGGGCGCCGATTTGCTCACGTTCAGTGGTCTCAGTGTGTTAGCACCGGCGTTATTTCGGGATTGTGCGCCGGGCCGCTTCCCGTTGGGGCCAGTGCTTCGGCAAGCGATTGAACGCGATCAGGTCAGTGGTGAATTTTACGCGGGTTATTGGGTGGACGTGGGTACGCCCGAACGACTTCAGCGTGTTGAACAGAATTTAAAGGAGTAAGGCAGTGACATCCTTTGTATGGATTGGCCCGTTGGTGGGGCTGTTTAGCGGTTACTTTCTCGCCGGGGGAGGCCCTCTCGGCGTTGTTGGTTCGTTGTTGGGGGGGTGGCTGGGTCACCAGTTCGATATTATTATCCAGCTCAGTTCCAGTTTGTACCAATTCGCTCAGCCCAAGCCCAGCGCCCGTGATTCCGCTACTCAGCAAGCTTTTTTTCAGGCTACATTTGTTGCGCTGGGAAAGATAGCCAAATGCGATGGCGCCGTGTGTGATGCAGAAATCCAGTGGACCACTGCAGTAATGGAGCGTATGGGGCTATCGCCAGAGCGAAAGCGCAACGCTATTGAGCTGTTTGATCAGGGAAAATCCAGTCAGGATATTTCTGCTGAATTGTTGGAACTCCGCAATACCTGTGGCCGTCAGCCAACGTTGCTACAGATTTTCATGGAAATACTGGTGCAGGGGGCGCTGGCGGATGGCAAGCTGGATCAAAAAGAATGGGCTGCGCTGAGCCATATAGCGCAATCCATACGCTTTCGTTTGTCTACCCTGGAAAAAATAGTACGCAGTGCACAGGCTCACCAGGAATTCCGCCAAAGTGGCAGCGAACCCCTATCGCCTCAGGATGAATTGGCGCGGGCTTATGAAATCCTGGCGGTGAATCCGGATGCGGGGGCATCGGAGTTAAAGCGGGCTTATCGGCGTCTAATGAGCAAGCATCATCCGGATAAGTTGATGTCCAAAGGCATGCCGAAAGATATGCTGGAAATCGCCAAAGAAAAAACTCAGGCAATCCGTTCTGCTTACGAACTGATTGTTTCGGTCCGTAAACAACAATAGCGGCAGTCTGCTGAACCGGTAGCCCTCAAAGTAAGTCATTCTAATCACCGGCTAACAGGCGTTTGCCCCAGCCGCGAATGGCTTTTATCACCGCCATCTCGTATTGGACGAATCCCGCCGTGGCACCGGGAATAACACGTTGCTGATAATGTCGTCGTTGCAGTTGGGCGGCCTCCTGTTTGCGCAGCTGCGGATCGCTGTGAGGGTTAAACTCAGGTACCAGATCCAACACCGGCAACGCCAAGGATTGGATGCCGGGGGCAGCGGGATCAAGGCCATCTTTATCCGGTAGCGGAGTGGGGTCGATTATGACCACCGCAGATATCCCCTCAGACAGGACGACCTGTCCCTGCTGTTCCAGCTGGGTTGCGCTGCTGCCGATTGCCGCAATGAAAATTGGTAGGGGGCTTTGAGCCCGAATAAACCTAACCGCATGCTGAACCCGTTGTGCCAGTATGCTTGGAACATCGGCTGCGGGATACTCCACCGGCCCGGCGGTAGTGGCGGCATCCGGAACCGGTGTGTTCGGGGCGGCGGTTGCTTCTGCGGTGTCGGGTTCAGGCCGGGATTCGGCCGGCTTTGTACCGGGCGGGGGTGTCGCCGCTGCCTCGTCCGACGCTGGCGGGGCCGGGTTTTGCAGCTCAGGTGCGGCCAGCACTTCCCCCACCGGAATCATCGGTACCGCAGCGCTAAGTGTGTTCCAGCCATGCCGGGTCAGCTGGGTTCTGATTTGGTGAACCAGGCCGGGCCAATCAGGGTGTTGTTGATTGTCGTGCAATAGAATCAGATTGGCGTAGGGCTTGCCGCTGGAATCGGCCCGGTACAAAGCCAGAAAGTGATCTGGCTTAACCCCTAGCCAGGATGCGTTGGTTTGAATGTCGGTGTTCTCCAGTTGCCGTTGTAATTGTTGACCTTGCTTGGTTTCGGCGCGTTGCGGTGGTTGCGCCTTTGGCGTCGTGTCGGTAAATCCGTCGGCAGGATCCGCAATGTCGGCCTGGTCGGGTTTCTTGTCCGCAGTCGCCGCAAAAACCGGGTTGCAGGCTGCGATTAAAATAAAGATCTTCCAAAATCCGCTTTTCCGCATAGTGTATTAGCTCTCGGTAGGTCTGAGTCTGAGTATAGCGGCACAACCTGACGAGGTTTTTAGCAATTGGCGGCGCATGGGGTACAATGCGCCCCTAACAGGCTCAACCTTACGTACTCACCAATGATTTCGGGATCTAACCCCATGGCTGACTATCTGATTGCCCCTTCAATTCTCGCTGCTGACTTCGCCCGCCTGGGTGAGGAAGTGGATAATGTGCTGAGCGCCGGCGCAGACGTCGTGCATTTTGATGTGATGGACAACCATTACGTACCTAACCTCACGATCGGGCCGATGGTGTGCAAGGCGTTGCGGTCTTATGGTGTCACGGCGCCAATTGACGTGCACCTGATGGTCAAGCCGGTGGATCGTATCATTGGGGATTTTATCGATGCCGGTGCGTCCTATATCACGTTTCATCCGGAAGCCAGTGAACACATTGATCGCAGTCTGGCAATGATTCGGGAGGGTGGCTGCAAAGCCGGGCTGGTATTCAACCCAGCGGCACCGCTGCATCATATGGAGCACGTGATGGACAAATTGGATATGGTGTTGCTGATGTCTGTTAATCCGGGGTTTGGTGGGCAAAAATTTATTCCCCACACCTTGAACAAGTTGCGCCAGGCAAGGGCGTTGATAGATCAGAGCGGTTTTGATATTCGTCTGGAAATTGACGGCGGTGTCGGGGTTCAGAATATCGGCGATATTGCGCGGGCAGGAGCGGATACGTTTGTAGCCGGTTCAGCCATTTTCGGTCAGCGGGATTATAAATCTGTGATCGATGCCATGCGCGCTGAATTGGCTTCAGCGCGATGAGCGATAACCTGGGGCCGGTGCTCGGAGACTTACGACGTCACTTCCGGGGTGAAATGCCGAAACTGATCGCATTTGATCTGGACGGTACCCTGGTGGACAGCGTGCTGGATCTTGCTGTTGCGGTTGACCGTATGCTGCAAAGTCAGGGGTATGCAGCGGCGGGCGAAGAAAACGTACGTGGTTGGGTAGGCAACGGTGCCGCGATGTTGGTGCGCAGGGCGCTGGCGGGCAGTGCGGATCCGCAGCAGGTTGCGCAGGTGGATGAGGCGGTTTTCAACGCGTCTTTGGCGGAGTTTTATCGGTTTTATGCCCAAGAAAATGGTCGCTCCAGCCAATTGTATCCGGGTGTGGAGCAAGTGCTGCAAGCCTTTGCCGTACTCGGGATACCGATGGTGGTAATAACCAACAAACCCAAACCCTATGCCGATCCGTTGCTCGCGAGCTTAAAAATTGCAGTTTATTTTCAATTGGTTATTGGGGGCGAATGTTTGCCGCAGAGGAAGCCGCACCCGTTGCCATTGCAGCACGTGGACCAGCATTTTGGTTATCTGCCGGAGCAATGCCTGATGGTGGGTGATAGCAGTAACGATGTGAAGGCAGCCCGGGCCGCAGGTTGGGTCAGCGCAGCGTTGACCTATGGTTACAACCATGGCGAGCCGGTATCCCTGTCCGGCCCCGACTGGCTGATGGACGATTTTCGAGAACTGTTATTATAAGTGATGGCAGGCCAGGATTAAGGGTTGGCACAAGGCGTCAACCTGGTGTAATGTTAGGATTCTTCGTAATTGAACCATTGTGTAGAATATTGTGAATCGTACTTATTCGGACAATCCTTCCAAAATTTTCACCGATCTTCGCTGGCGATGGCGTTGGTGATACCCATCTCTGCCCATGCTGATTGAATCAGTGCGGCAAACTATCATTAAGAACCGATTTATCGACAACTGATTAAGAGAGAAAGGCCTTCGACACCGAACCCGGGTGTGGTGTGTCTATGTGGCCGACACGAACGCGATGATCATGACACTGGAAAAATTCAATACCCTGTCCGAGCAGGGCTTTAACCGCATACCGCTGATGCGCGAAGCATTAGCGGACATGGAAACGCCGTTATCAACCTATAAAAAACTGGCAGATCAACCCTTTACCTACCTATTCGAGTCGGTTCAGGGCGGTGAGAAATGGGGCCGTTATTCATTCATCGGCCTGCCTTGCCGTACGTGCGTCACGGTCAATAATCGTGATGTGGTCATTCGGAAGGATGGTGAAATACAGGAGCAGCTGCAAGCAGAAGATCCTTTAGCGTTCGTGGAAGAATATCAAGCCCGTTTCAAGGTGCCGGATATTGAGGGTCTCCCGCGATTCAACGGTGGTTTGGTGGGCTATTTCGGCTACGATATTGTACGTTATATCGAAAAACGGCTGGACAAAGGCGCAAAGCCTGACCCTATTGGCACCCCGGATATCATGCTGATGGTCTCCGATGATATTGTGGTATTCGACAATCTACGTGGGTCTTTGTTTGTTATTACTCATGCTGACCCGAGTGAAGAGAACGCGTACGAGCGCGCCCAAAACCGTCTTGACGATATCCTTCTGAAGCTCAAGCAGCCGTTGCCGAAGCAAAGTGATTTCCAACGCTTCAGTGTGGCGGAATCGGATTTCAAATCCAGCTTTCCGCAGCCGGAATTCGAAAAAACCGTGGACGGAATGAAAGAGTTCGTGTTGGCCGGGGATGTGATGCAGGTCGTAATTTCCCAACGTATGAGTATTCCTTATGATCTGCCTCCGCTGGATTTGTATCGGGCATTGCGGTGTCTGAACCCGTCTCCTTATATGTATTTTCTCGATATGGGCGAGTTCCAGATTGCCGGCTCGTCGCCTGAAATTCTGGCCCGGGTAGATCACGGCACGGTGACGGTACGTCCCATTGCCGGTACCCGTCGCAGAGGCAAAACAGCGGAAGAAGATGCGGCTATGGAGCAGGATCTGCTGAACGATCCCAAAGAAATAGCCGAGCATCTGATGTTGATTGATCTGGGGCGAAACGATGTTGGCCGGATTGCCGAAATCGGCAGTGTCGAACTGACCGATAAAATGGTCATAGAGCATTATTCCCATGTCATGCACATTGTGTCCAATGTAGAGGCGAAGCTGAAACCGGATCAAAGTTGTATTGATGTGTTACGGGCCACTTTTCCTGCGGGCACACTGAGTGGTGCACCAAAAATCCGCGCCATGGAGATCATCCATGACGTGGAACCGGTAAAGCGGGGCATCTATGGGGGTGCGGTAGGCTATTTGTCCTGGCAGGGGGATATGGACACCGCTATTGCCATCCGCACTGCGGTGATCAAAGACGGACAACTGCACATTCAGTCCGGTGCTGGCGTTGTGGCAGATTCCGTTCCCAGGCTGGAGTGGAAAGAAACGCAAAATAAAGCGCGGGCGGTGTTCAGGGCGATGGCAATGGCCGCCAACGGCCTGGTTCCGGTAGAGGATTGAAGCATGTTATTAATGATTGATAATTACGACTCGTTCACCTACAACCTGGTGCAATATTTTGGTGAGCTGGGTGCTGATATCGTGGTTAAACGCAACGATCAAATCAGCGTGCAGGAAATTGAGCAACTGGCGCCGGAGCGTTTGGTTATTTCCCCCGGACCCTGTTCTCCGAACGAAGCCGGCATTTCAATGGATGTAATCAGGCAGTTTGCGGGTAAGCTGCCGATTTTGGGAGTCTGCCTGGGCCACCAGTGTATCGGGCAGGTTTTTGGTGGCAAGGTGGTGCGTGCCGATGCGGTTATGCATGGCAAAACGTCGCCCATTTATCATCGCAACCAAGGTGTGTTTGCAGGTTTGGATAATCCTTTTGAAGCCACCCGCTATCACTCTTTGGTGGTGGCGCAGGATACGTTGCCTGATTGCCTGGAAGTGACTGCCTGGACGCAGATGGAAGACGGGAGCATTGATAAGATTATGGGGATGCGGCATCGGGCGTTTAAGCTGGAAGGCGTGCAATTTCACCCGGAATCGATACTCACCCGTCAGGGCCACGATCTGCTAAAAAACTTCCTGCAATTGTGACCGCCCCAGAGGGCTATCGGATTATGGTAGGATGCAACTTTAAAAAATTGAACAGCACATTCCGGATGTAAGATGGATATTCAAACCGCACTGAAGAAAGTCACTGAGCGCGAAGACCTTAGTGAAGAAGATATGTCCCAAGTGATGGAACAGATTATGACGGGCAACGCCACGCCTGCTCAAATCGGCGGTTTCCTGATCGGCTTGCGCATGAAAGGGGAGACGGTGGACGAAATAACCGGGGCTGCGCGTGTCATGCGCTCTCTGGCGACTCCGGTGAAAATGGCGCAACCTGAAAATCTGATCGACACCTGTGGCACCGGTGGGGACGGCTCAAAAACATTCAATATCTCCACGTCCGTGGCTTTCGTTGTGGCCGCAGCCGGTGGCAAAGTCGCAAAGCACGGTAACCGTTCGGTCTCCAGTGTCAGCGGCAGCGCCGATGTATTAGAGGCAGCGGGAGTAAATCTGGCATTAACACCGGAACAGGTCGCCCGGTGTGTGGATGTGTTAGGTGTGGGCTTTATGTTCGCACCTTCCCATCACAGTGCGATGAAGCACGCAGTCGGGCCGCGTAAAGAAATGGCAGTCAGGACACTATTCAATTTGCTGGGTCCGTTGACCAATCCGGCCGGAGCCAAGCGCCAGGTGCTGGGTGTGTATTCCAGGCACTGGGTGCGACCGGTGGCTGAAGTTCTGCAACGCTTGGGGTGCGAGCACGTATTGGTTGTGCATTCAGCTGATGGCATGGATGAAATCAGTATCAGTGATATTACCTATGTGGCAGAAGCCACGCCGTTCGAAATCAGGGAGTACAGCATTCAGCCAGAAGATTTTGGCTTGCAGCGGTCTCCTGTGTCGTCGTTGTCTGTGGACAGTGTTGAGCAGAGTCTTGCTACCATCAAGTCTGTTCTGGGTAAGAATGAAGGCCCGGCGGCGGATATCGTAGCATTGAATGCCGGTGCTGCGATTTATGTGGCAGGACTGGCCGATTCCATTGCTGCCGGGGTGGCGTGTGCACAGGATGCCATAGGAAGTGGATTAGCTTTGGCTAAACTGAACGAGCTGGCGCAACTCAGCAAAGTGCTGGAAGAGGAAAACACGGCTATATAAGCTGAGTGGCAGAATGACTATGAGCGAAACACCCACGGTACTGAAGAAAATCATCGAGCGAAAATGGCAGGAAATCGCCGAACGGAAGGCTCTGCAATCCGAAGCAGCGTTGCTGAAATTGGCCGAGCAGGCGCAACCCGTACGTGGCTTTACCCGCTCCATGCAGGCTCGACTGCAAGATGGCCAAAGCGCAGTCATTGCGGAAGCAAAAAAAGCGTCTCCAAGTAAAGGCGTTATCCGTTCTGATTTCGATCCTGCTGCCATCGCTCGATCCTATCAGGCTGGCGGCGCCGCGTGCCTTAGCGTGCTCACGGATCGGGATTTTTTTCTGGGGCATGAAGACTATCTGATGCAAGCCAGGGCCGCCTGCGATTTACCGGTTATACGCAAGGATTTCATTGTCGACAGCTATCAGGTAGTGGAAGCCCGTGCAATCAATGCCGATTGCATTCTGTTGATTGCTGCATCCCTGACCGATAGCCAAATTAAGGAGTTGACCGATACGGCAATAGAGATGGACATGGACGTGTTGATCGAAGTCCATAATGAAGAAGAGCTGGAGCGATCCCTATCGTTTAATCAGCCGCTGGTGGGAATTAATAACCGAAATTTGCATACGTTTGAAGTCAGCCTGCAAACCACGTTTAGCCTGTTGGAAAAAATTCCGCAAGATAGGATTGTGGTCACAGAAAGCGGTATACTCTCTGTCGACGATGTACAGATAATGCGGGAACAGGGTGTTAATAGCTTTCTGGTTGGTGAGGCATTTATGCGGTCGCCGGATCCCGGGCAGACACTGAGGCAGCTATTCGTTAGCTAGATAAGCCTTTAGAACCATATCCGCGTGGCAGTTAACGGTGTAGACTTTCACGGCAATTTGAACGAATAAATACGGGGAAACTGAATGCAACTGATTGCGATACTGGGCGTATTGGTCGCCGTTAATCTTGGAATAGTCTATGTGGGTTCTGAAGCGACCGAAGAAAATCAACCGCAAGCGGAAGGCGTGGTTGAGGTAGAAACGGTGGAAGCTCAGGAGCCCGACACTTCCGTTCAGGAATCCGACACCACCGAGAAATCCGACGCTGAGCCCAAGTAATCCGATGTCAATGCCGAGCAGACCAGTCGACTGACTGGTCAATAAGGCTGCTTGGTTTTTTGCGTAACAGGCGCTTAATATTGGCGCCTTTTCCCCTTATAACCCCTCGTTTTGTTTAGTACCTTAGGCGCGATTACATAAAGTCGTTGCGTGGTAAGGAGTGCTTCATTATGGGATATGTATTCGTGATTTCCGGGGTTTTAATCGCATTGAATATTGGCTTCGGATACGTTGTATCAGAAAAGGTGGGGGATGAGCCGCCGGTGGAAGGGGTGGTGGAGGTGCAGGATATTCCTGCGGAGCAAACGCCTACGGTGCAGAACGACAGGTTACAAAATACCAAGTAGTCAGTGCTGGCAAAAGCCGGAACCGAATGGCTGGTTAGCCATTCAGGGTTATGTGCCGTCGCCTGCGATGGCTACCGGGTTCCGTACACCACCATGGTTTTACCTTTTACCTGAATAAGTCCTTCTTCTTCCAGGTTTTTAAGTACCCGTCCTACCATTTCCCGGGAGCATCCCACAATTCGGCCGATTTCCTGGCGCGTAATTTTAATCTGCATGCCGTCGGGGTGCGTCATTGCTTCGGGTTGTTTGCACAGTTCGATCAATGTGCGGGCCACCCGTCCGGTGACGTCCAGAAACGCCAGGTCGCCTACTTTACGGGTGGTTGCCCGTAACCGTCCGGCAATTTGGGCACTCACGGCGAACAGAATATCAGCATCTTCTTTTGCCAGTTGCTTGAATTTGTTGTAACTGATTTCAGCTACTTCGCATTCCGTCTTTGCCCTGATCCAAGCGCTGCGTCCCGCCGCTTCATCGAACAGGCCCATTTCACCGAAGAAATCACCTTCATTCAGGTATGCCATGATCATCTCACGACCGTCATCGTCCTCAATGACCACCATAACCGTACCTTTGATGATGTAATAAAGGGCATCAGAATCATCGCCGGCATAGATAAGTGTGCTTTTCGCAGGGTATTTGCGTCTGTGAGTGTTAGCCAGAAACTGTTCAGTATCCGGGATGAGTCGGTTTGGTTTCAACGTCATTGTTTGACCTTGTTATCGTTGTGATCGAGCGGATGAGGATCCGGCATCGTCTATTTATTTCCTTAAGGTATTTCATTATGGCTTGAAATACCAAGCCTTGCTACTTTTGCATGATCGTCATTAAGCTTGAAATTTAGGCGAAATAGGCCCAGATTGTTTAAATGTGACCTGATTTCAAGAGATTATAGAGCAAGTTAGACATCAGGTATGTGATCCGTTGCGCCGTTTTTTTGCGCATTTTGCAATTAATGGAAATCCGGGTTTGGTCAGGCCAGATAGCGTTCGTGGCAGGCCAATTATTTTACACACAAGCGGAATGGATTGTGTTATCTTGCGCGCCAAATGCAGGTCTATCACTATTTTGGAAACAAGCCCCCGGGAGTGTCGAGATGAAAGCAACCATTCGCTGGGCCGGTGACGTTAAGTTCGAAGCTGAATCCGGCTCCGGTCACACCGTGACCATAGACGGGCCACCGGAATACGGTGGCAACAATCAGGGGGTGCGCCCCATGGAACTGATGTTGTTGGGGGTGGGCGGTTGTTCTGCTTTTGATGTGATGCATATACTGAAGAAATCCCGCCAGGACGTGACTGATTGTGTGACTCAGGTCTCTGCCGAACGTGTTGACGCAGTCCCTGCCGTATTTGAATCCATCCACTTACATTTTTTAGTGAGTGGTCGCGGATTGAAAGAAGCGCAGGTCAAGCGGGCAGTGGAATTGTCTGCTGAAAAGTACTGCTCAGCGTCCATAATGTTGTCAAAAGCCGGTGTTAATATTACCCACAGTTATGAGATAACCGAGGCAGTCTGATGCAGCGGCCTTCAGCGTTCGGTGGCATGCGGCATGTTGCGTTGTTCGTGGAACGATTCGACGAATGCGAGCAGTTTTATGTGTCACTGCTGGGTATGCAGGTGGAATGGAGGCCGGATCAGAATAACTTATATCTGACATCCGGCTGTGACAATCTGGCACTGCATCGGGCCCCGTCTCCGGTGGAGCGCGGTAGCCGGCAGAAGCTGGATCATATCGGTTTCGTAATTGACCAGGAGGCCGCAGTGGATCAGTGGTTCCTGTACTTGAAATCTAATCACGTTACTATATTGACCGAGCCGCGCACTCACCGTGACGGGGCCAGAAGTTTTTATTGTGAAGATCCGGACAGCACCATGGTGCAGATGATATGGCACCCCCCTATATCCGGTTTCACTTTTGGCAGGCCATAACGTTTACACTATGGCTTTTATTTAGGATCTACCCTTTGAGAACTGAGTAGATGAGCGATTCCGAAATACCACATAAATTAAAACTGCATGGATTCAATAACCTGACGAAATCCCTGAGTTTTAATATCTACGATATATGCTACGCCAAGACACCTGAACACAGGCGCGAGTATCGTGAGTACGTAGATGAGTTGTATAACGCCGAGCGTCTGACTCAGATACTTACGATGGTGACGGAAATTATCGGTGCCAGTATCTTGAATGTGGCGCGCCAGGATTACGACCCTGAAGGCGCCAGCGTCACCATGCTCATTGCTGAGCATCCGATCGCACCAGAAGAAGACCCCTCCAAGGAAGAGCCCGGTCCTTTGAAAGAGTCCGTAGTAGCGCACCTGGATAAAAGCCACGTGACGGTGCATACCTATCCTGAGACCCACCCGGACAATGAAAACGGTATCAGTACCTTTCGCGTGGATATTGATGTTTCTACCTGTGGTGTTATATCACCTCTGAAAGCGTTGAACTACCTGATACATCAATTCGACTCGGATATCGTGACCGTGGATTACCGGGTACGTGGATTCACCCGGGATGTTGATGGTATGAAGCACTATATTGATCATGAGATTAATTCGATCCAGAATTATTTCCTGGATGAAACCCTCGAACTGTACGAAATGATCGATGTGAACGTGTATCAGGAGAATATCTTCCATACCAAAATGTTGTTGAAAGACTTCAACCTTGACAACTATCTGTTCGGTTTGGGTGTGGATGAATTGAGTGCGAAAGAGCAGGAGGCCATCAGCCATAAGTTGCGTCGTGAAATGCTCGAGATTTTTTACGGCCGCAATATGTCCAGCTGATACTGTTTGCCGACGCTAAGGCTTAATTGGCCCTGCTATTAGTATTAGCAGGGCCTGTGTTTGTTATAAGCCTTCCAGATGTTCGGTGCAATTCAGCCGCACCAGCGTATTCGCATCAGACGCTATCGTAAGCTCGGTAATGCTGGTGTTCATAAAATGGTATTTATTCCAGGCATACCAATCGCCATCATCCAGTAATCCCGCCAGTCCTAATGCCATTGCAGCGCCGTGGCTGACGGCCACAATCTTTTCGCCGGGATGCCGTTCCACGAACCCTTGCAACGCCGTTCTCACCCGGCACCCCACCTGTGAAATGGATTCTCCTGCTTGCGGGGCGTAAAGCGGGTCGGCTTCCACTTGTTCAAAAAAAGCATGGGTTTTATGTAGGTCGCTAAAACGTTCGCCTTCCAGTACACCAATTCCGTATTCTTTAATTTGCGGCTCTTCGATGATGTCCAGATCGAGTAGTCGTGCAATGTTTTCGGCGGTTTTATAGGTTCGTTTCAACGGGCTGGCATAGATAGCGGTAACATCGGGGTGTTCCCTGGCAATGCGCTGCGCCACACGCTCGGCTTGCAGCAGGCCGGTCTCGGTCAGTTCACTGTCGGTCCAGCCATGCCAGCGTTTATCAACATTGGCCTGGATTTGTCCGTGTCTGATGAGAATTAGATGGGTAATACTGCTCATAACTGCTCCGCTTTTGGTTCTTCGGTCAGATGCGTTCTGCATAATTCAACGGCTTTAGTTTAACAGTCGGGGCCAATGCTTCGTATTAAATTTTGGAATCGGGCCAAGCAGAGTCTATCGGCGGGCGGCAAAGTGCTAAAGTAAATATAAGCAGTCAGGAAATTATAAGGTAATGCGCAAAATAAACAGTACAACCACACATCTGGATAGCGCATTAGTGCTCTCCGGCGGGGGCGCGAGGGCAGCGTATCAGGTTGGGGTATTAAAGGCGATCGCAGACATCATGCCGGAATCCACCCGCAACCCGTTCGGTATCATTTGTGGTACCTCTGCCGGCGCAATCAATGCCACCGCTCTTGCGGCCGGCGCCGATAATTTTCGTAATGCGGTTTATAACATCGAAAATGTTTGGCGCTCATTTCACCCGGCCCAGGTCTATCGTTCGGATCCAGTGGGGGTTTTCAGTCATGGGTTGCGCTGGGCATTGAGTGTGGTGTTGGGTTCCCGAAGCGAAGCGTCTTTATTGGACAATAAGCCCCTCGGCAAGTTACTGAAGCAGCTGATCAAGTTTGAACATATTGAGCAGGCCATTGATGATGGCCATTTGCGCGCGATCGCCGTGACCGCATCCGGCTACAGTTCGGGCCATTCCGTCGCTTTCTTTCAAGGCTCGGCCGATATCAGTGCCTGGAAGCGTTTCCAGCGCGTCGGCATGCGCACCCATCTCGGTGTAGAGCACTTGATGGCGTCCTCTGCCATCCCTGTTGTCTTTCCGGCGGTGCGTATTAACCGCGAGTATTTTGGTGATGGAGCTGTACGCCAGTTGGCTCCGATTAGCCCTGCCTTGCATTTGGGTGCCCGAAAGGTGTTAGTGGTTGGAGTGAGCGGCAACCGCTCTGCGCCACAGCTAAAAAAATCCGGCGCGGAATACCCTTCCATGGCAACTATAACCGGGCATCTAATGAATAGCGTGTTTCTGGACAGTCTGGAATACGATGTGGAAAGGCTGGAACGAATCAACGACATGCTCAAGGTGTTGCCGGAATCAGTGCGCAAAAAAACGGCGATTCCATTGAACCCGATTGAGAACCTGGTTATTTCTCCTTCCCAGGGACTGGATCGCATTGCTGCTAAGTATCTGCATGTTTTGCCGCTCAGCATCCGTGTCTTTCTGCACGGCATTGGTGCGACCCGTACCTCCGGTTCGAGTATTCTCAGTTACCTCCTATTCGAGCGTGCTTTTTGCCGGGAACTGATCGCGCTGGGTTATCACGATGGCATGGCGAAAGCGGCGGAACTGGAAAAATTTATTTGCGATGATTAGACGGCTCGCGAAAGGTCAGGCGTCTCTGATTATTCGCAATGAGGGTTGATCCGGGTGGGACACCAACGATTGCTCATAATTGTGGGGCACAAAATCCGATGACGTCGGTGTATGGCCATCTATATATTTAAAAAAACGCGATTTGCGATTACAGTATTCCCCGCGCCAAATACCGGGAATATAGTGGTCGTTGAGTAGATGTCCTTTGCGCTCCGGCAGGGTGAATACTTCACCTGCGGTGTGCTCCAGGTGTGCTAACACGCCGATTCGGCAGAAGAAATCCAAGCCGTTGGCGAAATGTTCTACATAAGGAACACCGCGGCCAAAGTGTTCACTAAGTTCCGCGTCGATTTTAAAGCTGTCAGCGACCCCCGCAATACAATACACCTCGAGTTTGGTAGCCAGGTGTCGATAACGCTTATCTTTAAGTAATTTGCGAGCAATATAGCTGCTGATAATGGTGCCCTGGGAATGCCCGACCAAAACCACTTTTTCATGACTTAGCAGGGCTTGCTTAACCACATCGTAGGCAGGGCGGGATAGCTTGCCGTCTTTGCGCAGGGTTCTGGCGGTTACGGAGTCCCATAAGTCCCAAACTGCACCGTAGGTGGGAGTGTGTATCAGGTGGATCGGGCGGTGGAATGCCTTTGCCAATTCCAACCCATTTAGGATGGCGATCGGTGGCGAGGTGCATATGCCATTGATAAAAAACCATTTTTCACGGTTGGCGCTGGCGGCGTAGTGTTCCGGATAACAGGCCAGTGTGCCCGGGCTGTAGGTTCGACGCTCTAACGGCACCAGGGATTGAAGGCTCAGGTTGATGACGTCCCCCCAGTTGTTGTAGCTGGCGGGGTGCAACTCGGATTGGGTTAGCGCTTCTGCATTCCAGGGGCTGGCGAGATACGGTAGAGTCCAGGCATTTTTTACGGCTAATGCCAGATCGCTGCGGATATGCTGATGGTTGTGGAGGATG
Source organism: Ketobacter sp. MCCC 1A13808 (assembly GCF_009746715.1). Classification (NCBI taxonomy): domain Bacteria; kingdom Pseudomonadati; phylum Pseudomonadota; class Gammaproteobacteria; order Pseudomonadales; family Ketobacteraceae; genus Ketobacter; species Ketobacter nezhaii. The sequence goes on along the minus strand of NZ_VRKW01000006.1, from coordinate 147,158 downwards.
CGTCCGACAAACTTTTGCGTTGATTTAAGCAACTTGAACATAGACCACCTTGTATCAAATAAGCGCCTGATAACGTCAACAGACACTGATAACCTACTTTTTAGTATAGGTTGCTTCCCGCGGAACATTGAATCGCTGCACAAAGGGATAGAGAGGGCGGGAAAAATGTCACAGATATCATGTTGTTGGGGGTGCCCCGAATGAGGCTGGTATGCTAGCTTCTGACACGACAAGCCGGCTCGGTGCCGGAAAATTCACTTTAAGCGGATCAAGGCTAAAACGGGATAAAAAAATGAAATTAGTAAAACAGGTGTTCTCTCTAGTCATGCTGGCTGGGATGGTGTTGAGTTTGTCGTCACAGGCTCAGGCGTTCAGCATGGAGCGTTTCGTGGAAGGGGTGCATTATAAGAAGATTGAAAAAGCGCCGCGTCAGGAAAAAACCGTGGTGGAATATTTCAGTTACGGTTGCCCCCATTGTAATCATCTCGAGCCGGTGTTGGAGGCTTGGTTAACAGATATGCCTGAAGGGATAACCTTTAAGCGGGTGCCCGCGATCTGGAACAAGTCGTTTTATGTTCTGGCCCAGCTTTACTATTCTCTTGCCGAAGTCGGCAAAGAAAAAGAGCTCACGCCCAAGGTGTTCGATTATTTACACACCCAGAAAAAGACGATACCCGGGGAGGCAGAAGCGCTGCAGTTTGCTGGTGACCTTGGGGTCGATACCAATGCGTTTGATAAAGCCTGGAAAAGCGAACAGGTGAAACAAAACCTGATCAAAGCATCGGAAGAATTTGTCGTGCACCAGGTAAAAGGTGTGCCGGCCATCGTGGTCAATGGCCAGTATCAGACCAGCGTGTCAATGGCGGGTTCAAATGAAGAACTGTTCGATGTGGTGGAGTTCTTGCTGAATAAGTAGGGCGCTACCCACGGTCTAGCTCCCCATGTCCTGTAGCTGATCGGCGGTTTCCGACGGTGACATGGGGACTTCTACCTTCGGCTCTGGTGGCGTTTGTAGCGCGGGTTCATCCACCTGAACCGGAATGGGGGTAGTTAACTGGTCTTCGGTGGTAATGATGCCGATATGAAAGGTCGCGAAACCGGGGCTGACGACCTGGTCAAAGGCTTTTCCCAGTACGATGCCATTGAGAGGCGATACAATATCGCTGCTGGTGTTGGTAATTGGATCAACCACTCTGCCTAAAATCTGTCCTTTCGAAACCTTCTGATCCAGATCCACTTTGGATAACATAATTCCGCCCTGTTGTGATCGAACCCAGGTGGAGTGGTAAAACACCGGTTGTGGAATTAACCACAGACGTACCGTTTGGTACATGCCTAAGTTGTGCAGCATGTTTTGGACGCCTTTCGATCCGTCATCCACGGCTTTTTTATCCAGCGCATGAGGCCCTCCGGTTTCCATGGTAACCGCAGGAATGCCTGAATCAGAAGCCGCTCTGCGTAAGGTGCCGCTGCCACCGCTGTGATGCAGCACGCTCATGCCTCCAAAGTGTCTGCTGAACTCAAGAATGCCCGGATTATTCAAGTCGCCTCGTAGTTGGGTCAGGTTGGTACGCAAGAATGAGCCAGTATGAATATCAACCAGATAATCGCAGTTCAGGATCACTTTATGAAATAGCGATTGGGCAACGCGGGAGGCATAGCTGCCGTTGGGGTTGCCAGGAAAATAGCGGTTGAGATCACGGCGGTCACTCATGTATCGGGAAGCGCGGCGGAATCCGTCTAGATTAACAATTGGCATCCCGATGACTGTGCCGTTCAGGTTTTCTGGTTCAATTTTGTGCAAGACACGGCGGACAATTTCGATACCATTGAGCTCATCTCCGTGAATGGCGGAGGTTAGGCACATTACTGGCCCAATATGTGCGCCGTGAGCCACCAGTACCGGAACAGGTGTATTCAGGCTACTCATGGATAATCCCGGAGACCAGTGCAAAGTCCGGAAGGTGCCGGGGGCAACGGTACTATTGAGTAAATTAATGGGTTGCGCAATATCCTCATCGACTGTGTTGTCTTGGTCGTTGTCTTCCTCGCCCGCGCCGTTATTGTCGGTGTTGTCTACGGTGAGATCGCTTTGTTCCGTCTTGTTGATAGGAACATGCGCCTCAACCGGCAACGGAGCAGGTTCCTCAGGATCCATCTCATTCGCGAATAGAGGCTGGATATGGGCTGATATAAACAGCAGTACACACAGCAGACTGTTGGATATCTTCATTCAGGTTCCGGTTTAATTGGTTGCGTTGAGCTAGGTTAGAGTCACGTGATTGCGAAATCGTACATAGGGTCAGTGGGTAGCATGGCATAAGCATAATAGAAACAAAGGCATTTTGCAGTTCTCCCCGTCGTTCTCCCGCAGCCTTGTCTATACTGAGGTAACACCGGAACTCATGTCCAGATGCAATCAAGGAGCGTTATTTGCGTTTTTTCCCCGGGATCGCGGTTGCAGGCTGCTTAAAGCCGATTTTGCACGTAATTCTACACACACTGATCCCCGGCATCAGTGTGCTGGTGTGTTTTGGTGTTCGCGCTCAGAGCAATATCGAAATTTTATATGAATATGGGGAGCCCGCGGCCAATAGCTATTCCTTATTGGTCTGGCTCGTTGGCAGTTTATTGTTGCTGGGTTTCTGTGCTGCTGTCTGGTTTTATCTGGCCGCGCGCCGACAGTTGGAAGCCAGGGAGCGGCAGTTCGAGAAAATGACCGTACGTCTGAAAGAAGCGCAAAGTATCGCGCGTATCGGTAGTTGGGAGCGTGATTTTGAAACTGGGGAGACGTTCTGGTCTGCGGAAGCGCTAGCGCTATTAGGTGTACCCCGGAATTCTGACATTTTGCAACATTATGAACGGTTGGTGCATCCGGATGATGTGGATCTCGTCACTGAAACCATTGCGTCGGCTTATTTTAAGGGTGGCAGTTATCAGTGCGACCACCGGGTGTTGTGTCCGGATGGACGTGAGAAATACCTGCGCCTGGCCGGGCAGGTGTTTGTGGATAAAGGTCAGAGCCCGGTTAGGGAGACCGGCACTTTACAGGATATTACTGATCGCAAGTTGATCGAGATGGCGTTACAGAAAAATGAGCAGAAACTGCATTCGATTCTGGACGCGGTTCCTTATCCGATTTTGATATTAGAATCAGGAAATAACTATCCTGTTTTGTACTCCAACCAGGGAGCGAGTGATTTGTTCGGTTTAGAACAGTACACCGATTTTTCCGAGCTGGATACGCGAGCGCTATGGAATGAACCTGAAGGCCGAACCGAATTACTGGAATTGCTGGAACATCAAAACGATTTGCTGGAAACCGAGCTGGTGATGAAAGACGGAGCCGGTAATTCATTCTGGGCGCTGGTTGCAGCGAACAAAATGGACTTCGGTGGCTCGCAGTCTGTATTTCTTTCCATCGCGAACATCTCCGAACGCAAGTTGATTCAACAGGAGTTGGAGCGATTGGCAACATTGGATTCCTTGACCGGTTTGCTGAATCGACGCAGTTTTTTCGAAAATGCTCAAAAAGAATCCCGGCGTGCTTTGCGTTATGGACAACCCTTCGTGCTTCTTATGTTGGATATCGATTCCTTCCTCAGTATTAACGATCGATATGGCCATGACTTCAGTGACAATTTGCTAAAACGCATGGCAATTACCACCAGATTAGCTGTGCGTGAAGAGGATATTGTGGGGCGAATCGGCGGCGAAGAGCTCTGTGTTTTGCTGGTGTCGGCAGAACTGGAGTGTGGAAAAATCATAGCAGATCGTATTTGTAGCGCCTGGAGTAAAGAGCGTTTTGACTTTCAGGGACAGGAGTTGACGTTCACTGTGAGCATTGGCGTGGCACAACAAGCTGAGCGTAGTGATTCGGTATTCGATGTATTTGAAAGGGCGGATCGCTGTTTGTTCCAGGCCAAACAGAGCGGGCGCAACCGTGTGGTAGTCCATGGTGACACCCCGGCAAGTCCGCGAGTCGGAAACTCGGCTTAATAATTGTTGTAGAAAACAGTGTGGGGTCAATGAGGCTTAACTGAGGTAATTCGTATGAAAACGTATCTAACAGGGGTGTTGATTGCAGTTGTGGTTTTTGGTGTCCGCTCAGCGTTCGCTGCAAATCCGGAGCTGGTAATCATAGTGAATAGTAACAACGGAGTTGAAAGCATCTCGTCGAACGAAGTGGCTGACATATTTCTCGGGAAAAGCCAACGCTTGCCGGACGGCACCAAGGTCGTGCCGTTAGACCAGGATGGTGACGGGGATGTCCGGCAGCAGTTCTACGATAAAGTGGTGCGTAAGTCGGTTTCGCAATTAAATTCTTATTGGTCTCGTCTGATTTTTACCGGAAGAGGGCAACCACCGTTTGCCGTTACCGGAGATTCGGAAGTGCTTGAGTTCATCGCCTCCAATCCGAATATGATCGGATACGTTGAACTTGCTGCGCTGCAGAAGGCCAATAATTCAAGTAGTATCAAGGTGCTTCTTACCATACCTTAAGATACAATTTAGCAGTTTCGTGCTTCAGGCGCTGATGGAAGAATCGATTCGTGAACTTCGGTAGAAACATATTAATATCTGTGGTGCTGAGTGTTCTTTTGCTGGGCTTGATTTCTCTGATGAGCAATCTTGACGAAGAATATGATGCCCTATCTGATGATTTGGGGCAGGCATTGGATTCCCAGATGCTGATCTCCCATGTTATCAGAGAGCTAGGGTACAACGGTTTTATCCATAATTTTAAAAACTATCTGCTGCGTGGTGATGAAGAATATTACCAAGCGACAGCAGCCAGTTTTCAGCGTTTGGACCGGTTACTGAAATCCGGTTTAAACCGCGATACCGATCCTGTTCTGCAGGCGTTTTTCGAACAAATACAAGACACAGTTTACGAATATGAAGCTAACCTGGAGCTTGTGAGGCAGTATCGCAGTCAGGGCTTGGGGGTTAGCGAAATTGACAAGCGCGTTCGGGTTGATGATCGTGCTGCATCGGAAGCCTTGTCTCAACTGATCAGCCAGTTACAAACCAATGCTGCCCGCTTGCTCCATCAGATTAAACGGGATCAAAGTGACGTCCGTAACCAGCTTCTGACGGTGGCGATGGCCACCATGCTGGTCGCCATCGTGTTATGCCTTATCGGCTGGTATATCGCAGCCCGTTCCTGGATTTCCCGTAAAGAAATAGATCAGCTTGCATCGAAGCAGAAACTGCTGGATGCTGCTCCGAATCCGATACTGGTGGTATCAGAAAATGGCGAGATTGTGGTTGCTAACCGGGGTTCGGAGAGCATATTCGAAACCGCCAAGGAACAATTGATCGGTCGCAGTATTGACGACTTTATTCCGCCTGAAATTGACTTGGCGGATATCTCAAAGCGAGATGCATTTTTCCGCTCTCAGGCTAGCCGGACCAGGGTGAATCCGGTATTGCTGCAGACGCCGAACGGGGTGAAAAAAGAAGTTGAAGTGCAGGTTGGTCTATACGAAGTAGAAGGTCAGAAGTTTGCGGTAGCGAATCTGCTCGATGTGTCTAACGTGACCCATCTGCGGCTTAAAGCCGAGCAAATCGAACAACGTTTTCGGGCGACGTTCGAAATGGCCCCCATTGGTATTGCTCAGGTGTCGTTGGAAGGCCGATTTCTGAAAGTGAACAAAAAGATGGAGGAGATTTTTGGCTACTCACGTTACGAGCTGGAATCGAAGCATATTACCGATGTGACCTATAAAGAAGATGTTGATGTGAGTAAATATGTGATGGGGCGTTTTCAGAGCAATGACTCTGACCATTTCCGCATGGAAAAACGTTACCAACATAAGAATGGAGAGATCATTTGGTCGAACCTGACCACCACTTTGTACCGGGATAGCCTGGGTAAGCCGGAGTACCTGATCAGCATTATTGAGGACATTTCCCAGCGCAAACAATTTGAAGCGGATCTGCTGGAATCGGAAGCGAAATTCAAAACGATTGCCAACCACGTGAAAGGTGTGGTGTGGATGGCGACCCCAGGAATGGAAAAAGTCCTATTTGCCAGCGAATATTTTGAAAAGCTATGGGGTATCCCGGTTGAAAGTTTGAAAAGCAAACCGGCGGCGTTTCTTGATGCGATTGTGGAAGAAGATAAGCCTAGGGTGATCAAAGAACTCGATAATCACCGCCATGGCAATTGGGATGTAGAATATCGGATTAAGGCTTCTGACGGCAAAGTGCATCACATTCACGACGAAGGCAATCCGGTGCGAGGCGCAAACGGTGCGATTTTATATCTTGTGGGGCTGGCGCGGGATGTCACCAGCGAAAAGGTTGCGATTGAAAAGCTGGAGAAGACCAATCGACACCTGGAGCAATTAGCAAAATTTGATCCGCTGACCATGGCTGTGAGGCGGCAATATGCATTGACGGATTTTGAAGAGTGCATTGCATTACATCGGCGTTATGGCAGCGACTCTACACTGATATTCATCGATCTAAACGAGTTCAAGTCAGTAAATGATCGCTTTGGCCATGAAGGAGGCGACCAATTATTAATTGAATTCGCCCGCTTCATGCGCTCTAACATCCGTGAAACCGATGGATTTTATCGTTACGCCGGCGACGAATTCCTGGTCTTATTGCGCGAAACCAACGCGGACAAAGCCACACATTTCATTTCCAAATTGCAGGCTACCTTGCCGCAGGTGGAAATGGATGGGAAGGAGTGGGTCACCATCGGTTTCGCTTGTGGTGCCTGTTCGCTGGACGGTAGTGATGTACAGGGAGCCAATCACTGGATTAAATTGGCCGATGAGGAAATGTATAAGGTCAAAGCACTGTTAAAAAGGGGTAAAGAGATTGCAGGAAATGGGGCCTAGTGAAACAGTGCTTTGCATAGATTCAGCCATTGGTGAATACCGGCATTGCGGTACTTCTGTTTGTGCAGAATGAAATAGAAATGGCGCTTCAGATTGCGTCGTGGCAGGTGCAGCGGGATCAAGCTGCCGCGCCGGAAGGCGTCCTCCAATGCCACTCTCGATAAGCAGCCGATTCCCAGGCCAGCTTCCACCGCCCGTTTTATCGCTTCCGTGTGTTGCAGTTCCAGCTGGATGGTGAGCTGAGACAGTATGCCGTGCATGGCCCAATCGAACGTTTGCCGGGTTCCCGAACCGGCTTCCCTGAGAATCCAGTTGGCTGACAATATCTGCTTGTCGCTCAGTGCGCTACTGCCGGCCAGGGGGTGTTGGGGAGAGCAGAACACCACCAGCTCGTCTTCCATCCAGGGGATGACCTCAAGCTCGTCATCGACTAATTCGCCTTCTATTAACCCAAGATCAAGTTCGAAGTTGCGTACCTTCTGCGCGATTTTGGAGGTGTTGGCGACGTCGAGTTCCACCTTGGCGTGGGGATTTTCCTGCAGAAATCGGCTCATGATGTGAATGGCAAGATAGTTACCAATGGTAAGTGTTGCCCCGACTTTCAAATGTCCGCTTGCGGAATGCTGGTGCAAGGCCTGGTCAAGCTCTTCCGCTCGTTGAATCAGGGCTTCGGCCTGAGGCCGTAAGGCATAGCCGAGAGCATTTAATTGCAACTTTTTTCCCTTTCGATCAAATAATTTGATATCGAATTGATTCTCCAGGTCAGCTAGCGAACTGCTGGCAGCGGATTGCGACATTGATAAGCTATTGGCAGCCTTGGAAATATTCTCAAAATGGGCGGTGGCCAAGAAGACCTGGAGTTGACGCAGTGTAAACTTCATATCGGAAATGCCGATTAATTATATCTGATTAAGTCATTTTACCTATATGTGGCGTTAAGTCTATAGTAGGCGCAATTGTTCAGGATCGGGAGTAGAGGCAATGGCAAACTTAATCACAGAGCGGGTCACCAGCGTACACCATTGGACGGATAGTCTATTTAGTTTCACCACCAGTCGTGATCCCGGTTTCCGTTTCAAGAACGGGCACTTCACCATGATTGGTCTGGAAAACGAAGGTCGACCGTTGCTGCGGGCTTACAGTATCGCGAGTGCTAATTACGAAGAAGAGCTGGAATTTTTCAGCATAAAAGTTCAGGACGGACCGCTTACTTCCAAATTACAGCACTTAAAAGTCGGTGATGAAGTGTTTGTCAGCACCAAGCCTACCGGTACGCTGGTTGTGGATCACCTATTACCGGGCCGGAATCTGTATTTGTTGAGTACCGGCACCGGACTGGCTCCATTTATGAGTATCATTAAAGATCCGGAAGTGTATGAGCATTACGACAAGATTATTCTGACCCATGGCGTGCGCTACAAAAAGGATCTGGCGTATGAGAAATTTATCAATGAAGATTTACCGGGTAACGAATTCTTTGGAGATCAGGTGCGGGAAAAACTAATTTACTATCCTACTGTGACCCGAGAGGCGTTCCGTAATCAGGGCCGGCTCACGGATTTAATGGAAAGTGGACAGCTTTATGCTGATGTCGGGTTGCCTGAAATCAATCTGCAGCACGATCGGTTTATGCTTTGCGGTAGCCCGGGTATGTTAAAAGACACCTGCCGCATTCTGGATGCGAAAGGGTTTAAGGAATCCCGTCACGGAGAGCAAGGGCACTACGTAATCGAGCGGGCATTTGTAGAAAAATAACGTGAACGCGTTAATTTAAGCGAATGAAAAAAAGGGGCTGATGATTCAGCCCCTTTTTGCTTCTGAAAGAAAGTACAAGCAACTAATTAATAGTTGCAGGTATCCCGGTATTCAGAGATGTTGCGGTTCGATTCATGGTTCGGGCCACAAAGGAACTGGCTATAACGGGTATCGTCATCCATAAAGCGCTTCATCCAGGCAATGCCGTACTTGCCCAAGAGATCTTCGTCGGAATAGCCGGAGTTAGCACAGAAGTGAGAGCCACCGTTGATTTCCAGAAACGCTTTTGGTGTGGAGTCTGGAATGGCGTTGTAGAATGGTGATGCGTGTTGCCCGACCGGTGCAACGACGTCCGCTTCGCACGCGATGATCATCGTTGGTGTGGTGAGGCGGCGGAAAGTGCTGGACCCGGTGTACCAGGGAGCTTGGGGGATGATCGCTTTCAGGTTGCGCTCTGTGGCCAGCTTCAAAGAGCCACCACCACCCATGGACCAGCCAATAGCGCCCAGGCGGCTCGGATCCACCAAGCCGGAAATCGCACTGCTACCGGAGTTGCTTTCTGAAACCAGAAGATCCAGTGCCGCACTCAGCTGATCGGCGCGGCTATCGGGCTGATCGACCGTTGTATTGGTGTCGATGGTGATCACCACGAATCCCCACGAGGCCAGGCGTGAACCCCACCACTCGATCGAGTTTTCATAGGATACGAAGCCGGGAACTACTGCAATGGCGCCCATATTCGTGCCGGCATTAGTCGGATAGTGAATGGTGCCGCCGCCGAAGCCACGAGCGGATAAGCTGGATACATTTTGCGTGCGGACCGAATAGGGACCGCCTCGGGTGGATTCCAGTGCGCTTTCAGTCGGATCAGGTCCGCGTACATTATCGCTACTTGGCGGGTCTGTGGGGTCAACCGGGTCTACGGGGTCCACCGGAGGATCCGTCAATGCAAAGACTGAAGCAGACAGCATCGCAGATGCAAGTAGGGTAGTGGTGGTGGCTAACAGTTTCTTTTTCATGTTGATGTCCTTTATTTTTTTTCTGCTTGTTACTTTTTTAGGAATGACTCCGTCAGGGGTGAAATGACTGACTCAATGCGGAGTTGAAGTGAATGCTTTCAGCAACACCTGTCAATATAATGAATGAAAGCCCGCTCCAGCGGGTCTGCTAAGAGCTTGGTTTGTCCTGTTCCTTGTGTACTTTGGCCCGCCTGAATGTAGGGGAATACAAAAGAATCGACTTAGGAAAAACAGTTTGAAATGGCCGCGGAGGTGTAAACCTTGATGTCAATTGAAGTGGTTCACAATCCGGTATAGAGGTACATAAAAGGACTGCTAAAGCAGCCCTTTTATGGTTAGCCTGACTTATAAGTTCTAACTCAATTAATAGTTACAGGTATCGCGATATTCCGAAATGCTGCGATCAGATTCATGATTTGGACCGCACAGAAACTGGCTGTAACGGGTGTCGTTATCCATAAATCGTTTCATCCACGAAATGCCGTATTTACCCAAAATATCTTCATCCGAATAGCCGGAGTTAGCACAGTAGTGTGACCCACCGTTGATTTCCAGGAAGGCTTTCGCAGTCGAGTTTGGAATATCATTATAGAACGGGGAGGCATGCTGGCCGACCGGTGCAATTGCGTCTGATTCGCAGGCGATGATCATGGTGGGGGTGGTAATCCGGTCAAACGAATTGAAACCACTGTACCAGGGTGCCTGAGGAATAATGGCTTTCAGGTTTCGCTCTGTGGCCAACTTCAAAGTTCCGCCTCCACCCATTGACCAGCCAATGACGCCCAGCCTGCTTGCATCAACCAATCCGGAAATAGGGCTGCTGCTGCTTCCGCTTTCGTCAATCAGGTGATCCAGTGCCGCACTGAGTTGATCGGCGCGGCTATCGGGCTGGTCATAAATGGTGTTGGTATCAATCGTAATGACCACAAATCCCCAGGAGGCAAGGCGTGGTCCCCACCATTCAATTGAGCTTTCATAGGAAACGTAGCCGGGGATCACGGCTATCGCGCCCATATTTTCGCCGGCATTCGTCGGGTAATGGATGGTGCCGCCACCAAATCCGCTGGCCGATAAATTAGAAACGTTTTCAGTGCGTACGGAGTAGGGGCCACTACGGGTGGATTCCAGTGCACTTAGCGTGGGATCCGGCCCGCGTACGGTTCCGCTGCTGGGCGGATCAACCGGATCAACGGGATCAACCGGGTCGTCGGTTATGGCAAACACCTGGGATGATAATAGTGCTGATGTGAAGACCGCCGCAGCGGTGTTAAAACGAACCTTTTTCATATATCTACCTTCTAGCATATTAGTTTTATTGTTTTAGAAATTATCTTTTTTATTGGAGGAAGTAGCGGGTAGAGCCGTGGGTAAAACCGGAGGTAATTGGGGTGTTCCGGATTGCAGTTACCAGCTCTTCAACCTGAGTTAACACTGCAAACTCGGAACCGATCATTACACGGTGGGGGAATCAGGATTGTTATGAAATGGCTAGGTTTGACCTCTTTTAGACTGTATTTGGCCGTCAATTGGCAGGCAGGTGTTGTTTCATTTAGCGAATGGGAGTTTCAGACGGCTACCGGAGAGCGTAAAATGGACGTTATTCTTTTTCTCGGGATTGCGTTTGGAACTAAACGCTTTCATTTAAGATCACAAATGCATAACAATGATCTCAATAACAAAATAAATCACGAGTTGTCCTATGAGTAATTTAACGTCAAAACCCGTAATTCTTGTTGCTTCTGTTTGTCTGGTGGCATTGATTGCCGTTGTCTGGTTAGTACCTGAAGGTGATACCGCCGGTCAGGCCAGTGAGGAGACGGTCGTTTTGAATGACGTTGCGCAACGGGATAATGAAAAACTGTCCGATAACGGCAAAACCGTAGATGATGTATGGCAATGGGAACCCTTTGAGGAAAACCTGGCGGACCCAAAAGGTGTGGGTGAAGTCGCGGAGGATCAGCCTCAGCTGAACGTGACTTTCGATATTCAAAGCATTCAAAACGGATTGAAGACAGTCAAAATTGACCAGTACGGTGATGTGGTCGTTAACCCGGATGCACTGAATGCACTTAATGAAGTGTTCCGCTCCGGCAGTGTGTTGCTGGATGACGACGCAATGACAGAATTGCAGCGTTTAATCCGCATGGGCTTGGCGGGTGCAGCGGGGGAGCAGGTCGCCACTATTGTCGGGAATTTCAACGATTATCTGCGTGCAAAAAAAGAAATGTATGAGTTGATGGCCTCTTCCGGAGGCGAGGTCGACCATAGGGCGTTGCTGGACGAGCAAGCCGCTTTGCAGGAATTGTATATGGGCAAAGAAGTTGCAGATAAACTTTTCACCGCGGAGGATGCCAGTGCCCGGTATATGATGGAAAGTATGGTTATGGCAAAGGATAAAACGATATCCGACGAAGAGCGCGCCGCACGGCAGGAAGAGCTGCGTGAACAATACGAAGGTGCTCAGTATGGTATTGAAAACTGGGCGTCCCGTTACAGCACATTCAAACAGGAAAAGCAGTCAATTATTAACTCCGGTTTGTCGCAGCAAGATATTAAACAACAGGTGCAGCGATTGGCACGATCCCATTTTACCCAACAGGAGCTGGAGCGGATTTCCCATATGAATCTGGGTGGGGTATAGCCTTTCGCACCGTCTGCGGTAAGAATTCAAAAAATGAATTTATTCGCTCAGGGTATAGGTTGGTCTTTGCTGATACTGGGGGTCGCCTGGGTGTTTTCAGATCCCGATCGTAATAGCGGTGAAAAGCACTTTCGACCCTGGTCGGATCCGGTACCGGACGTAGCTGAACCGCTACCTGCGATTGATCCCATGGCCTGGCAGTTCGATTACGAAAAAATCGAGAAAGAACTTCTGCATCTCGATTGTGATTCAGCGGGTTTGAAACAGGTTTCAGATAACGTTGAGGGTGTTTTGCGTCGGGCTGTGGAGCGCTTTCCCCAGCAACCGGATGAGAACGTTTTACAGCGTATTGAATTTCTTGCGGGTAAGAACTGCCCCCCGAATGAAACCGTGAATCTGCCTGATTTGCTAATGCAATACTATCATTATACCGAGGCCTTAAAATCGCTCCACGAACAGCAATTTCAGCATGCAAGTGAGCTGTCATCGAAAGAGAAATTTGCACAAACCGAGACTCTGCGGATACAGCATTTCGGTGAAGCCAACGCCAGTAAATTGTTCGGGCGTCAGCAGGTGTTTGCCAATTATCTTTTTGAGCGGCAGCGCATTATGCGCGATGAAGGGTTAACCGAAGTGCAGAAAAAAGCGGCGCTCGATAAATTAAAGAAAAGCTTTAAGGAGTCCGGCGAGGAACCCGCCGGAGCCGGTTAGCGAGCAATGACGTCTTCACTTTCCTTTAAATGCGTATTGTCCATTGTATCCGGCTTATTACTGGGTGCCGGATTTTTTGACTCGCAACTTTACATGTTGACCTGGTTCGCTTTTGTACCCCTATTGTGGGCGTTAAAAAATGCCTCATGTAAAGAAAGCTACGTGTTCGGCTTTTTAGCAGGCCTGAGTTGCTATGTGTTTGCAGCGTACTGGGTGGTTGATTTTATAGTGCTGATTAAGCGTTATCCGTTCGGCAAGAGCTTTTTACTGGGTATCGTTTTTTGGGTTTATAGTGCGCAGCTGGTCGCCCTGATCGCGATGCTGTTCCGTTGGCTGAGCCTGCATTCCCGATTCCATCCCCTGATTTTGTTTTCAGTGATTACTGCGTGCTTTTACGGTTATTTCCCGATGCTGTTTTCCTGCCAGTTGGGTGAAAGCCAAAGCCGCTTTACGTTGGCTTTGCAGGCGATAGATGTGGTGGGTGTCAGCGGGCTGGATGTGCTGATTGCTATGGTCAACTATATGCTGTTTAGTGCGCTATTTGAGCGTGACGGGCAACGCTCCACCGGCAGGACCAAGCTAATTTACGGCGCTGCCGGCTGCTTGATTCTGGGTTGGTTTGTGTATAGCGCGTGGGCGCTGCATTATTGGCGCGACACCATCGCCGGATGGGACCACCTGCAAGTGGGGCTGGTGCAGCCGAATGAAAAACCCGAATCGGGACGGGCTAAAGTGTTCCCCGGTTATAGCCGGGCTTACCCGGCGGAAATGGATATGACAGAACGCTTGGTTGCAAATGGTGCAGAGCTGGTCGTCTGGCCTGAAGCTCGGTATAAGCGCTATTTTGACGAGCCCGGTGTGGCGGATATGATTCGCGGCAGTGTCGCGCAATTGAAGACGCCGCTATTGTTTCAGGATATGGAGAAAAAGCAGACCAATCTGAGAGGAGAGTCAATCCTGCGCAATGGCGCGGCGTTTCTTAATGCTGCGGGTGAACCCCAGCCAACCTACTATAAAATGAAGCGCGTGGCGTTCGGTGAATACGTGCCGTTGGCGCGGGATTTCCCTGAATTAAAAGCGCTGGCTGAACAGTTCTTCGGAGATTTTACCCAGGAAATAGAGTCCGGACCGGGGCGAGTGCAATATCAGACTGAGAAATTCAGCCTGATCCCCCTGATCTGTTATGAGGTGATGTTCCCCGAGTTTGTCGCGAACGCCGTACCTGATGATGCCAGGGGTTATATCCTGATAACACTATCAAGCAATGGGTGGTTCGGTGAAACTATTCAGCCCTATCAGCATGTTCATTCCGGCGCGCTGCGTGCGGTTGAAAACCGCCTGCCGCTCATCCATGCCCTCAATAATGGCCCCTCAACTGTAGTGTTACCCGACGGAAGCTTCTTTTATGAAGGCGAATACCATAAAGGTGGAGGGTATTTGGTGTCGATGCCTTATTCCAAACAGGACGGCGGCAGCTGGTTTAGCCGGCATCCTTATCTGTGCTCGGTTGTTATGGGGTTCATACTCGCTGCAGCCGTCGTGTCAGCTGTTTCTTCGGTGATTGTATCAGGTAAGGCTAACAGGTCATTCGTGTCGGCCTAACGGGTAAACTGTCGCAATATTTTGCGACAATTATCAAGTGATTGATTACTGTTCTTTTGCCTGGTCTTCCTGACAAAAAATACCTTTGAAAAGTGCTACGAGGAAAAAAGAAATGAGCATAAAAAATTCCATGGACTTTTGTAAATTGGCCGTGTTATCGGCAAGTGCTGTCTTTGCGTTTAATGCGTCCGCTATCGATATTGGCGGCGGCAGTGGCGGATCAACCACCAAAATGATTGTTGGTGATTCCATTTTCGCGTTGTCCGGCGATATACATTCTTTCCTCGAAGACAGTCTGAACGAAAACATTGATACCCATGCACGCAGTGGTTGTCAGATGAACGGCGGCAATATTTTGTGTAGCAGCCGTTATGCAGTGCCAAGTCAATACGACAGAGCGTCAAAAAGTGGTATTGAGACCGTTATCATGAACGGTGGGGGCAATGACTTCTTGTTAGGTGACGGCGCAGATTGTGGCACTGGCCCAACGCCGGCGTGTCAGGAAGTGTTGTTCGCAGTTGAAGAAACAATGGCTGGCCTGGTTGAGGACATGCACGCGGACGGTATCGATGAGATTGTGTATCTTGGCTATTACTCCACAACCGCCAGCAGTGGAAACAATGCCCTAAACGATTTTTCCATGGAATATAAAATAGCGAATTATCCTTCGATGGGTGTTAAATTTATTGATTCGCGAGACGCTTTCCGTGGTAACGAGCGCAGCTACATCACCTTAGACGGGATTCACCCGACTGCCGCCGGTTCCCGTGTGTTGGCGGACTTGATCGAGCAAGCGCTATAATCGCAACAGAGTAAAAAGACTGCCGGTGGCCGGCATTCGTCATGCTGCTACCGGTTTTCGCATTCTATGAAATTCGCTTTCAATATAATGGTATTTTTGGTCTGCTGGGTTTGTCATAACTCGCAGGCCGAGCCGACTCCGAATATCGTGAACGCCTTGCACATGGAATTTGTGTACATACCTCCAGGCTCATTCTGGATGGGAAGCGCAGCAAAGGAAAGGGGGCATGAAGCAGATGAGTTGCACCATCAGGTTGAGATCAGTAACGGGTTTTATATCCAGACCACAGAAGTGACGCGCAAACAGTGGAAGGCGTTAATGGAAGGTGATCCATCCAGCTTTCCTGCTTGCGGTGACAGTTGTCCGGTAGATCGCCTTAAACCGGCCTGGGTGGACAAGTTTATCGAAAAGCTCAATGCCAGGGATGGCACCTATTTGTATCGGCTGCCCACTGAGGCTGAGTGGGAGTACGTTGCAAAGGCGGGCTCCAACACCGCGTTTTCCACTGGCTCGTGTTTGGGGGAAAGCAATGCCGCCTATGATGCGTCAATGCCATTTGGTTTTTGCAGGCAGGGGGCGAAACATCAAGGGCCCAGCCCGGTTGCCAGTTTCAAGCCAAACCCCTGGGGGGTTTACGATATGCATGGCAACGTGTGGGAGATGTGTTCAGATTGGTACGAGGAATATGACCTCGCCAATGTGCGCGACCCCGCCGGTCCTGCGCAGGGTGACTATCGGGTGTTGCGGGGATCAAGCTGGAAATTTCCTGAAGCGTTTGCCCGTTCTGCCAACCGTTTTAAAAACATTCGTGATATCGCAGGGTTTCGGCTGGTGATGCTAAAAAAGCAACCTGAATAACAGGCTGCTTTGGGCTGCGCTCTTTTCTCCAGCGGCATTTAAAGCCGGATCTTATTTGCCACGCCAGTTAATATTGTAAAGGTCGTGACGCCGGTCCATAAGGTTTTTAACAGTGCCGTTATTGCGAGCCATCATCAGTGTTTCCGGTCTCAAGTCGGCAAATGCGACCATCTCAACATTGGGGGTGGTGTCAGCAGCAATACCATCCCGGGCAAAAGGAAAATCGCAGGGCGTCAGTATACAGCTTTGGGCGTACTGAATATCCATGTTGTTCACGTTCGGCAGGTTGCCGACATTGCCTGACATAACCACGTATATCTGGTTTTCTACTGCTCTGGCCTGGCAGCAATACCGTACCCGCAGGTAGCTCTGGCGTTCGTCAGTACAGAACGGTACAAAAAGAATGGATATGCCCTGATCGGTCAAATGGCGTGTCAGTTCAGGAAACTCGGAATCATAGCAAACCAGCACACCAATAGGCCCGCAATCGGTTTCAATGGCTTTGAGTGTGTTCCCTCCTTCAATATTCCACCAGTACACTTCGTTCGGTGTCGGGTGTATTTTAGGTTGTTCGTGAATGGAGCCATCGCGCAAAAAGATATACGCAATGTTCTCCACCCGGCCGTTCGGCATGATGGTAGGATGCGAGCCCCCGATAATATTGATGTTGTACCGAATGGACATGTCCCGCAGAGCTTCTTTGAACTGGGGCGTGTACTTGGTCAGTGCTTCAATGGATTCTATTGGGGAAAGGGCCTGATCCTCGATGGAGAGCAGCTGTAAGGCGAACATCTCTGGGAAAACCACGAAATCCCCTTTGTAATCGGCGACCACATCGACAAAATATTCAACGAACTTCAGGAATTCTTCAAATGAGCGAACCCGGCGCTGAAGATATTGCACGGTTCCGATACGGATGGAGTCCGGTACTCTGCCGCCATATTTTTTCTTGTTGTTATTGGAATCTTCTGCTGGAACTTTCGGGTTGCGCCACATTAAATGAACGGCATAGCCCATAGACTGATGGTCGGCATTGAGATACTCAGGAAGAATACCAATGACTTCGAATCCGTTGTGTAGCTGAAACGAAAGCACCTGATCACGCTGTTTTTTCTGAATTACACTTTCAACGTAATTTTCGACCGTACCGAAGCGCTTGATTCGGGTGGAAAGGGATGGCAAGCGGCCACCAAACACGATGCCTTTGAGACCAAGGGTCTCGCACAATTGTTTGCGCTCGTTGTAAAGTCTTTGTCCCAGACGGTAGCCACGATAGTCCGGATCAACGGCGACTTCCATGCCATACAGCCAGTCACCGTCGGGTTGATGGCGGGAAGCATAGCCATTTCCGGTAATTTCAGTCCAATTATGATTCTTTAAGGCGATTTCTTCACTGATTCGGAAAGTAGCGCAGTAGCCTACGATTTTTTTATCAATGGTGATAACGAACTGGCCATCCGGGAAATGGTTGATCTGCCCGGTGATGGCCCCCTCCGAATAGCCGTACATACCGGTATTTTTGTATACGCGGGTACTTAAATCGCAGATCTCCAGGGCATCCTGGGGCGTTGCGTTGCGAACTGTAATTTTACTTTTTTGATTCGACAGGCGATTTTTGGTGGCCATATAACTTCCTGCATTTCATTGATCGTGTGGAAGTACATGGTAGATTAATCACTTTGAACTTGAAATAGCCTATTCATCCAGCGGTTTGATCAATTGCCCCTTGAAACCGATTTTCAGAGCGGTTTTGCTGAACGCGTCAAAGTCAGTGACGTCGGTATCTTCTTGTTCCAGTAGCACCAAGGCCTCCACTAAGCATCCGGGAATGGCCCGGTTATTCCAGCCGGGCATGCGTGGCCACATTGAGAAGTCTTCATGAGCGAGCACTATCTTCAGGGTCTTAATGCCCAGTCCGGACATTTGCTCACGTACCTCAAGGCTGATGCAGGGGTGAGTATCGTCCGCCACCAAGGCTCCGGTGGGAATATGATGTTGAAAGTCCCGGATTACATCACCGTGATGCATAAGGGCGATATAGAGCTTGCACGAAGCGAGGTGGGTTACGTCACTGGTTTTGATTATTTTACCCATGGGGGTATTAATTTCTTCATCGTGACTGTAGCGCGGATCAAAAGCCAATACCGTATTGAACTCTCTGGTCAGATCCTCACACACACGATTACCGATTCGTCCGGCTCCACCCAGAACAGCGATGACCGTTTCGTTTCGGTATTCGGCGAAGCCGCGCATCTGGCAGGCAACATCCCAGATCATGTAGCGGGTGCCCATGGAGCCATCCACATAGGGTGGCTCTATTTCTATCCCGCTTTTCATGACGAAGTTGGGCAGTCGTCCAACCAGCGCAATGGTGTTGATGCCCGGAAAACTACGCTGCAGTTGATGCATATAAGCGTTTACTTTTTCAGGGCTCTCCACCAGCTCTTGCTCGTAAAACTTGGAAGCAACCAGCAAGCCGCGGCGGTTGCGGTTTTTAATGAGGCCACCGATTAATATATCCGGCATAAAATTGGACATGGCAGGGCTATAGTAAGTGCTGGTGTCCTTTTCATTGCCATACACGGCAAAAAGAAAACTGGGTTTGATGGCTTTGATGAGTAGCGTGCGCGCGATGGTATTCGTCATCATGGTTGCGGTGTAGCGGGTGGTTTTCCAAAATGTTCGCTTTAGCTTGACCCGGAGTCTTTGATGCCAGGGCGAGGTGTTGATGATGCCCTCTATATCCCCTGTGCTGAAACGAAAATGGTCGAACTCCAGACTGACCTGTTTGTCGGACACGCGTACTATTTTTGCAGGCACGTTAATGTTTGGCATGTTAGAGAAAGACAAATTAACAACTTTTCCGGGTTCAACCGAAAAATTGGCCGGTTTGCGAAGCGATAGTCCACTTACCGAAACGTCCCTTGTTTTAGTTGACAGCTCGGAATCAGCAAGATCTAAAGACACGGATGTTTTAATTCCTGTACGATCATGCCGACGATACTCTCCATGCAGCGTGCTCATTTTGGATATGCACCTATAATATAAAGATGTATTAGGAAGTCTGGCTCAGAATTTCTATTCGTCAAAAAGAATAGGCAGAATAAATTGATAGCTACATTCTATTTGGTCATAAGAAGATCGTTTTTCGCGCTGCTTGTCTATTCTCTGATCAGCATGTGGGCATCGCACGTTTATAGTGCCGAGTCTGCTTTAACCATAGAAAGCGACTATTCCAGCTACAACCTTAATTCATATGTCGGCTATTACCTCGATTCAACGGGGGGCGAGTCGATCGAAAGCATTAAGACTGACGCGAGCTGGATAAAAAATACCGATGGCGATGTTTTGAATTTTGGTTTTACCAATTCTCCTGTTTGGGTGCACTTTCCGTTGACTTTATCTGCGGATCAAAAGAGTCGCTGGTATCTCGTCATACCTTATCCTTTATTGCAAAATGCGGAAATTTACATAGTTTCAAATGACAAGCAGCGGTTGCTTTGGTATTCCGATCTGAATAGTGCCCGTGATGATGCTGCCTCGCTGCAATCCCACAATATTAATTTTGCCTTGCCCCAGGACGTATCCGGTAGTGTCAATATCTATATAAAGGTGTGGTCGTCTACGTCGTTACAGATTCCACTGGAGATATGGTCCCAAAGCTATCTGATACAACGACAAACGATTGAAATCCTGTTCTGGGGTGTGTACTTCGGCGTGATCGCCGCGCTAATGATTTACAATTGCTTTTTGTTTCTATCGATGCGGGATCTGGCTTATTGCTTTTACGTGATGGCGCTCGGTAGCATCTTGGTCATCATGTTGGCAATCTCGGGTTTGGGTGAGCAGTACCTGTGGCGTGATCCGGAGTATACCCGCTATGTCTTACCCGTTTCCGCGAGCCTGACCGGACTTTGGTTGTTGGCCTTCTCGATATTCTTTCTGCATAAAAGTAATATCAAGCCGATGATCTATAACGCCATGTTGGTGCAAGCCGGGCTGTCACTGCTGGTGGCATTTTATGTGTTATTTGCGCCCAATACGGGAGCCTTACTGGCCAGTATTATTTCGTTCAGCGGAATCATAATTATTTTGGTGGCGGGGGTGAGCGCACTGATGGCCGGAGTACCAATCGCTCGGTATTTCGTTTTGGCGACGACCGTGTTCGGCATTGGCGCAGTGCTCTATGTCGTTAACGTCTTCGGTTTTTTACCGCCATCCAGAATTACCAATCACGCGGTTCAGGTGGGTTCGATGCTGGAGGCGTTACTGCTTTCATTTGCCCTGGCCCACAGAATTAAAGAAGAGCGTAAGCATAAATTGATCGCGATGGAGAAAATGGAGTTGGCGCAAAACGCCATGGTGCAGGTTCAGGACCACGCCCTGCAACAAGCGTTACATGATCCGACAACCAAAATGCCGAACGATTCCATGCTCAGTAATCGCATTAATCAATTGATCGATCATCACAGTGATTGTGATTCGTTTGCGCTTCTGGTTTTGTATTTCCCTCAACTAAAAGAGATCTCTTCGTCCATGGGACGACGCTTGGCAGAGGGGCTGTTCGGAGAGATTGTAACCAAACTGAACGAGGAGTTGAGTAACGACATTCAATCGATTTCGATAGAGGAGTCCAGCGGTAGCCATCTGGCGGTAATGGAGTTCGGGAGTTTGATGTTACTCAGTAAAACCGGCAAGGAGTTTCGTTCGATTAACGACTTTGCTGAAAGAATATTGCAGATCAATGAAAGCCTGCTCGGTGTAGGCGGCATTTCCCTCAGGTTAAAAGCCTATTGTGGTATTGCTTTGTACCCCAAGCACGGTGATAGGGCAGACTTGTTAATCCAGCATGCATGCGCTGCACGGGACTACGGATTGCGGGCCTATGAGTATTTGAGCATCTACAGTTCGGAAGTCGATACGTTTGGTCGCCGTCGCCTGGCACTGGTGGGTGCGTTGGCGCAAGCGATAAAGAATCGTGAACTCGAAATTCATATCCAGCCTCAGTTTGAGTGTGTCACCGGTGCTCTTTGCGGTGCGGAGGTGTTAGCGCGCTGGAATAGTGAAACGTTCGGCGTGGTGGCTCCCGATGAATTTATAGAGGTGGCTGAAGAAGCGGGCCTGATGGCAGAGCTGACCAAATTCATCGTGGAAGAGGCTTTTTCATTACTGCGCAGGCTGCACGAAAAAGGCGTCATGATCAGCCTCAGTATTAATTTGTCTGTGCAGAACCTGATGGACCCCAGGATTGTGTCTTTTGTTGTGACCTGTGCAGAAGCCCAGTTGATCAGTCTGAACGACGTTATTTTCGAAGTGACCGAAACGTCGATGAGTGATGATATGGAGGCGGTGATCAGTAACCTGAACCAATTAGCGTCCACAGGCTGTCGGGTGGCTTTGGATGACTACGGTACCGGTTATTCCTCGCTAGCGTATTTAAGCCGTATGCCGATTCAGGAATTGAAAATAGACCGTAGTTTTATCGGACAAATGCAGCGTAATACCAGTGATTATCGGATCGTGGAAAATACAGTGAAGTTGGCCCGTGCGTTACAGATCCAGACGGTTGCCGAAGGGGTAGAAAACGAAAATACCCTTGGCACTGTGACTCGATTAGGGTGCGACCGGGTGCAAGGTTACTATTTGGCTAAGCCAATGTCGCTGACGCTATTTGATGACTGGCTAATGAAGCGTGCCGGTTAGCGGATGCAGTGTCGGCTAAATCCCATTAGGGTCCGTCGTTTAATGCGAGCTGCCGTCGTAGTGATGGCATATAGCATCCCAGAAAAAGCGCTCTCAGCACGACAAAGCCGGTGAAGGCAATCCATAACCCCTGATTGGCCATCGGCGGTATCAGCAAAGAACTCAACAACAAAAAGCCAAGGGTGGCCAGGACCGATGCGTTACGTAACGCCGTGGTGCTGGTAGTGCCGATAAAGATACCGTCAAGTTGAAATGCAGCAAACGACAGCAGTACATAAACGACAACAAAGGGCAGATAGGCTTTTGCGGTTGTCCGTATGGATTCAATATCCGTAAGCCGGTCTATCAACGCATGCCCGGTAACGGCAATGCCGGCGGCTAATCCCATGGCCGTGACGGCTGCGAGCAGGGTTGAACGTTTCACGGCAAGATCGAAGGCCGTTTGTTGGCGACGACCGGCTGCCTTTCCTACCAGAGATTCCGTGACAAAGGCAAAACCATCCAGAAAAAAAGCGCTGAACGAAATGAATTGCAATAGGATGTGGTTGGCGGCCAGGGTCGTATTGCCGAAGCGCGCACCCTGGTCCGCGAACACGGCAAAACTCAATAGCAGAAACAGGGTGCGCACCATTAAATTAGAGTTGGCGCTCAGGGTGCTGCGGATTTTGCTCATATTCCAAAGTGAACTGCGTGACAGGTTCTGCAAAGGTATACCGAAGTGAAGACGATAGTGGCGGTAGACCAACGTCAAGGCCACGATCAGGGTTAACCACTCGGCAATAGCGGTGCCGGCGGCGATGCCTTCAGCTCCCCAATGCAAATAGCCCGCAAACAGAATGTCCAGGGCGATGTTAATGCCGTTAAGAAATAACTGCACGATCAACAGCAGCCGACTCAAGCCCTGGCCAATCAGGTATCCCATCAGTACATACAGACTCAGGATCGCAGGTGCACCCCAGATGCGGATTTGGAAATAGGAATGGGTTATCTGTTCGACTTCGTCGCTGGCACCCAAAAGGGATAATCCAAGAGTGACCAGTGGCCATTGTAGTATGAGCAGTACGGCACCGATCAAAACAGCCAACAACAAGGCGCGACTGGTAACGGCTATAACTTCTCCCGGATCGTTTTGTCCACTGGCCTGTGCCACAAACCCAGTGGTGCTCATACGCAGAAAACCAAAACCCCAATAGATAAAATTAAATAGCAGCGAGCCTAATGCGACCGCGCCCAGTTCTGCGGTGCCGGCAAGGTTGCCGATGACGGCGGTGTCCGCCAGCCCCAATAGCGGCGTCGCGCTATTAGCGATGATAATGGGGATGGCCAATACCGTAATCTGGGCATAGGTAGGTGCAGGAGCGGCGGGCATATTACTTCTCTATCAATCGAATCAGCGTTATTTCCGCCGGAGCAGCAAAACGTTTTGGCGGCCCCCAATAGCCGGTGCCGCGACTGGTGTAAATCCACATGCTTTGATGCCAGTGCAGGCCGGCGGTAAACGGTTGTTGCAAGGGCACAAACAGATTCCAGGGCCAGAATTGTCCGCCGTGCGTGTGGCCGGACAGTTGCAAATGATAACCGGCATCGAGTGCCTGAAAAATACTGCGGGGCTGATGAGCCAGCAGTATTCGGGCTCCGGCGTCGGGCGGGGCATTGAGCAGTGCAGCGTGGGGATTGCTGCGCTGGTTTTCGTCAAATTGGTGGGCAGAATAATCGGTGATTCCAGCGAGAACCAGTTTGGCATCGTCTTTCACCAGGACCACATGCTCATTTAATAAAATGCGAATACCCAAAGCACGCAAGTGCTCAATCCACTGGTTGGCATTGGAATAATATTCATGGTTGCCGGTGACAAAATAAGTGCCATAAGCCGACTTCAGTTGTTGCAACGGTGTTACCTCGTCCCCTAGATGTTGTACGCGGCCATCTACCAGGTCGCCGGTAATCGCGACGACGTCGGCTTGCTGAAGATTCACTATCTGCACTACTTTTTGTAGAAACGTTTTCTTAATGGTCGGGCCCACATGAATATCGGTGATCTGGACGATACGGAATCCGTGTAACGCCGGGGGCAGGTTTTCGATCGCTACATCCACTTTCTGCAGCGTCGGCCCGGAGAGCACATTGGCCAGTCCGATCAGGGTGACCAGAGCGCTGCCTGTAATGACCAGCCAGGCACTCCACAGCGGCAGTTGTGGTGATATCCATAGGGGGTTGGCCACCCACGTTACCAGGAGCAACAACAGTAGAAACAAATCCCGCAGCAGTGTCGCTACAAACAGGGTTGAGACCCAGCCCATGGCGATAAATCCGCTCCAGACAAGGGTTCGGTTCAAGTTGCTATCCGGTGCCTGTGTTCGGATTAAAGCGAGTGGTACCAGCAACGCCGCCGAGAGCAGGGTGGCAGCGGCTAGGAAAGTGATAACGGGAACTGCACTTAAATCGGGTATCAAACGAAACCCGATATACCCGTGAAAGATCAATGAGAAGCTGAATAAAGCAGTGATCAGAATGGTGGATCGGCGCACAACAATAAGTCCTGGAAGAGAGCAAGCGTAACAGTATAGGCAACCAAGGTGGCTGCGGGACCATTGTATCTTAAAGCCCGATGGCTTATGTTGGCGCGGTTCAGTTAAGCCCAAGATTTTTACTCAATCCATCCAGGATGGATAAAGGAGCCGCTATGGAACAGATTATTGATAAAACCAAACCCATTCTGGTAACCGGAGCCTCAGGTTATATTGCTAATTGGATTATCAAATTACTGTTGGATCAGGGATGCACTGTATATGGCACGGTGAGAGACCCGGACAAGGCCAAGTCAGTACAGCCGTTGCGGGATATCGCGGCGCAGGCTCCAGCCGGCACCCTGAAACTATTTAAAGCGGATTTGTTGGACCCGGCTAGCTTCGACGAAGCGATGGCCGGCTGTGAAGTGGTGATGCACACCGCATCGCCCTTCGTTGTGCGTGGCTTTAAAGACGCCAACGAAGCGTTGATCCGTCCGGCGGTGGAGGGCACCCGTCACGTTCTGGAAGCAGTTAACCGTACAATCAGTGTGAAACGGGTGGTATTAACCAGCAGTGTGGCTGCGGTTTTCGGCGACAATGCTGATCTGAAAGACATTGCCCGCGACCGGTTTGACGAGACGGATTGGAATAAAAGCAGCAGTGAACATCACCAGCCTTATTCGTATTCAAAATTTCTGGCGGAAAAGGAAGCCTGGAATATATACAACGCGCAGGATCGCTGGCATCTGGTGACGATTAACCCGAGCATGGTGGGTGGCCCTGCGTTGAACAAAACCAGTCGCTCCACCAGCATTGATACCTTGCGCAGCATGGGCACAGGTAAGCTTTGGCCGGGCGTGCCGAAGATGCGTTTAGGATGGGTCGATGTGCGGGATGTGGCCCAGGCGCACGTGGAAGCCGCCTTTCGCAGTGATGCACAAGGTCGCCATATTGTGTCCAATGGTGAGCCGACCATGCTGGAAATCGCAAATATACTAAAAAAACATTATCCCAAAGGCTATCGGTTTCCGGTGATGGAGCTGCCGAAGTTTGTGGTGAAATGGTTCGGCAGTGTGTTGGATTCCAGTGTCACGCCGCGCTTTGTTGAGCAAAATGTCGGTCATCCGTTGAAATTCGACAATAGCCGCAGCCAGACGCGTTTAGGGCTGAGCTACCGGCCGTTAGAGCAGACCTTCGTTGAACATTTCCAGCAGATGTTAAAGGACGGTCTAATCAAGTAGATCTCACCTAATTGCGCGATCGGCCCGGACCGCTCGCTTAACCTCCTCACGCGAGAGGCGATAGTCTGCCGGACGCGCAACGGTAGCGGTTATAGGCGCCTTGCCCTGAGGTTCTTTTGACCGCTGACCTGTTGTTGCGCTGGCCATTCATCGCTACGGGCGTAAGGTGAACCGAATTCCGATCGATAGCCGAAGCAATGCAACGGATAACAGGTTAGTTGGGTGTACAGCTGAATATGCGGTGTATACTCAAAGGCGTCCAGTGGTGTTGTTACCGTTCCTGGCAGGAGATTTGCTGACTGCGATTGCGGTAGTAGTCACCCAGAGCGTCACGTTCCTGCTCTTCGTTTCATGGTGGTTGTTTATTGGCAGTTATAAGCGCATACAGAGTCAAAAAAAGTCAGATTTTAACGCCCTTGACGACAACAAATGTCAGCGATTTAGCCTTTGTATGCTAAAACGATCGTACAATTATTTCTAATTGAAATACAAAAAGCGTTAATGTGAATCAACTGTGAACGGGATAGAAGAATGTATAACCAGGTCGTCAAATTGATTTCATTAATTAACCAAATAACGTTTGGTTTTCGTCTGGTTTTTCATTAGATTGTGCTTTCCGAATGTTTGAGGGGAATCCTTTTTTGTTTTTAGGATTCGAACATCGGAAATCAATTTATTCTTTTAATTAGCTAAGTGTGAATGCCTGCATGGAAACTCCTGTATCGTTTTCATCTAGGGAAGGGCGCCGTCTTGTTCGGCAACAGTTGAATGGAAATCATGGGGTAAAGGCGACACTAGAATCGGGGTCGCTTAACATAAAAATAACGCTACTCGATATTTCGAGCCTGGGTTTTGCGATGCTGATTTCGAAAGAAAATCTGGCAAGAGTTAAACTCACCGATCAAGTGACATTGAAAGTAAGTCCGTTGATCGGAGTGCAATACCGTATCAGTGGCATTATTATTGATCAGCAAGTTTGCGATGACGGCTTAAAAATTTCTGCTGTCATTGATCATGCCTGTTCGAAAGGTCATGGCGTGCTGACACCGATAGAACTGGTCGGCAGTGATGTTATTCGCGGCCAGTTTACACATCCGTTTTTTTACAAACAGAATCATTACTTTGATATTGAAAGTCTGTCAGCCCAGGGTTTTTATCTGACTAATATTGACGCAGGCTGCGTGTTGTTAAGCGGGATGCGTTTGGTGTGCCGGCTGGGTTTGTCGGAAAAATCGCAGATTGTCGAAGGGGTTGTTTCGGATGTGACATTCACATCAAACAACCGATTGCGCTGTTTTGTAAAGTTAAACCGGCTAACCGAGAAAACGGAACAGGAAATCAGCCAGTATTGCTTTCATTATTTGAAAAAAACCCCAAGAGATTTGCGCCGTTCCGGATTTCGATCCTATTACGTTAAAGAATTGGTGCAATACAAGTTCGTAGAAACGCAACAGGAATATGAAGATATATTGTTATTGCGTCGGCGTAACTATGCCGCGGTCAGAAAAGTGAAACCGGACGCTCCGCTGAAATCCCTGTCTTACTTCTTTGATCGTTACAGCCGGATTCTGGTGGTCTACCATCAGGGCACTGCGATTGGTACAGCAACCATGATTTTCAGTAATGGTGGTTCGCAACCTATGGAGCTGGAAGTGTTGTTGCCGCAAGAGCAGTTTGCGCAATTACCCTCTTATCAGCATTGCTTTGAGGTGGCGGCGCTGTGCCTGGATAAAGGTTATCGTGACACCGATATCCTGCATGGTTTATTCGAGCACATATATAAAAATGCAATGATGTTCGGTCGTAACCACATTGTGATCAGCAGCGATAAGTATTTGGCGGAATTGTACAAGTCGATTGGTTTTCAGGAAACGGAATTTAATTTTGTGCAGCCCAAATACCGCAACCTGAATATGAAAGTGTTAGTGATGACCGACCTTACAACCAAGTGGGGCAAGGGCATGCATCCAGTAGACTGGTGGCGCATATGGGGCAACGTGAGTTTGTATTTATACCGGCGTCGGGTAATTCGTTATTCACTGGCAGAGCGCTTCCGGATTTATGGTAGCTGTTTTCTCTATCACTGTTCGGTAACCAGTAGGCCACTGCTGGATCGTTTGAAAAATTACTACCAAGCCAAGCGTTCGACCTTGTTGGTGGCGGTTAAATAGCAACAGGCCGGTTTGCGATCGCAAACCGGCCTGTTGCCTGCCCAGTTGGGTCTGTTGTTTAAAACCACATTCAGGCGGGTTGGAGCTGGTTGATCGGCACATCAACATTAATGTCGGCATCATAATCCACGCCTTCAACATTAAAGCCGAAAAGTTGCATAAACTCAGTGCGGAACCCTTTGAAGTCACTTACCTCATTCAGATTCTCGGTGGTGACCTGGGGCCAGATTGATTCGATTTGTTTTTGCACTTCAGGAATGACTTCTTTCTCATCCACTCGAAAGCGCCCGTCGTCATCCAGCCTTGGGGATGGGTTATACAGGCACTCATTGAATAAACGATAGGTTTGTCCGATGCAGCCCTCATGGGTGCCATTGGCCTTCATTATTTTGAACAGCAGGGCCAGATACAGCGGCATGACCGGAATTGCTGAGCTGGATTGTGTGACCACGGCTTTCAGCACCGAGACCCTGGAATCAATGCCCTTGTCACGCATGCCCCCTGCGGCACGGTCCAGATCTTTCTTTGCTGCCCCGATGGTGCCGTCCCAATAGATATCACGAGTCACCTGTTCGCCTACGTAAGTGTACGCCGTGGTTTTGCAGGATTCACTTAACACGCCGGCGTTGCTCAATGCGTCGATCCATAATTCCCAGTCGTTGCCACCCATCACGGCGATGGTGTTATCAATTTCTTCCTGGCTGGCGGGCTCCAGGGTAAACGGTTTAATAATTTCACGATCCGTATCCAAGCCGGTCTGGGAAACGGGTTTGCCAATAGGTTTCAATGTGGATGCGTGTAGCACGCCGGTGTCAGGGTGCTGGCGGCGGGGAGAGGCCAAGCTATAGACCAGCAGATCGATTTGACCCAGATCCTGTTTGATCAGGTCAATGGTCTGGCGTTTGATTTCGTGTGAAAACGCATCGCCGTTGATATTTTTGGAATACAAGCCGGCTGCATCAGCGGCGGATTGGAACGCGGCTGCGTTATACCAGCCTGCGGAAGCGGTTCGTTTGCCCGCGGCCGCTTTCTCAAAAAACACCCCGATGGTGCTGGCGCCGCCGGCAAAAGCTGCGGTAATGCGGGAGGCCAGTCCATAGCCGGTGGAAGAACCGATCACCAATACGCGTTTGGCAGCACCTTCAATCTCACCTTGGGATTTAACGAATTCGATCTGGGATTTGACGTTCGCTTCGCAACCGACTGGGTGCGCAGTAGTGCAGATGAAACCTTTAACCCGGGGTTGAACAACCATGTTAATTCCTTTGAACTTTTCTTGTTGGAGGGTGTTGTAATTGGCCTCATTCTAAATGTGCCGTTGCCGTATGGCCAGTTAACGCGGTGTGGGCGGGGCCAGATATTATGAATTCTTACAATTTACGGGTATTGTTCCGTTCTGATAGGTTACTAATGGTGGCCCGGTGAAAGTCCTTTTTTATATTGCCCCGGTGAAAATCCGGTCCAGTTACGAAAGGCGCGGATAAAGGAGGCCGTTTCGGTATAACCGGTTCTTAATGCGACCTCTTTAATGGTCGCATCCTGACTTAACCAATAGATCGCCCGCTCACGCCGCACACTGTCTTTCAGTCCTTGAAACTGGGCTCCTTCCGCTACCAGTTTGCGGCGCAGAGTGCGCGAGGTCATATACAACTGGGCGGCAATGGCCTCCAGGCTCAGGTGTTGCAGATCGTCTGATTGCTTAAGAATCTGCAGTACCCGCTGTGTTTGCAGTTCCACAAAATTCTGCTTGCGAAACCACACAAGCGGAACCTTGGCCAGATATTGCTTCAGATCTTCTTCATTGCGGTGAATGGGGTAGTCCAGATATTCGCTTGGTAAAACCAAGGCGTTGTGCTTTTGACCAAAATGACTGATGCAGGGAAAAAGGAGCCGGTATTCCTGGCTGTGAACGGGTACCGGCAGAGTGAGGTGCACCGCCTGTAAAGGAATGACTTCCCCGATTAGCCAGGAAGGAAAGCGGTGCCAGACCAGCATCAGTAATTCCATCAATACCGAATCCGGATCCTTTTCCGGTGCCGTCAGGGTCAGGCTAAAATGGGTCAAATGCTGCTCCCGCCGCAAGCGGAATTCAACCGCCCCGGTGACCAGCCGATAAAAGCGCTGACTTTCTTCCAAAGCCTGGCCCAGGGTGTCGCAGGTGATCAGATGTTCCGCCAGCAGAGTAAATACCCCGAAGCGGCATCGTTGTCTGGCCAGCCCCATAAATTCATCGTCGGCGTCGACCATAACCTTGTGCAGCAGTCGTGCTAACTGATACGGGGCAAGACGGTTTTCGCCCTGGTCTAAATATTGCTCGGGAATAGCAGCGTATAGCAGCAGTTCGGTTTTATTCAGCCCCATGCGCTCACCGTTGCGCAGATAAGCTCGGGCAAAATAAGTAGATACGGTGTGATTTCCCGTATGCTCGTGGGGGCCTGGGTATGGTTGTTCCTGCAGCTTGCTGATGGCGGTTGAATGTCCGAAATGGGTAATTTGAGGCGCTATAATCGGGCTATTTTGCGTGGTTTTACCGGCAATTACAATGACTGTGTCCGAAAATGCTAACTGAATGACATGATCCATCATTGTTAAAGCTGTGGCTATGGGTCAGAATTCCGCACTTCACCCACTCCAATTCCGAGGCCTAATATGACTGTTGATAACGATGAACTAGAACTGTTTCGCGATATGGTGCTGCGTTTTCTGCAGCAGGAAATCGAGCCCCATTTCGAAGAGTGGGAAAAAAACCACATCATGCCTCGTGAAGTGTGGAACACCATGGGGCAAGCGGGCCTGCTTTGTGTGGATATGCCGGAAGAATACGGCTCCGCCGGAGCCAGCTTTGATGTCGTGCAACTAATCCAGTGGGAAATGTCTCGCTTGGGCTACGGTGGCTTAGGTACCGGTTATAACATTCACGCCAATATTGTTGCGCCCTATATCAACAATATCGGTACCGAGGAACAGAAAGCCAAGTGGCTGCCCAAAATGATCACCGGTGAAGCGGTTGCCGCAATCGGTATGACTGAGCCCAATGCCGGCAGCGACCTGGCAGCGCTGCGCACTACAGCGGTCAAAGAGGGTGATCATTACATTTTGAATGGTTCTAAGGTTTTTATAACCAACGGTATCCACGCTGATTTGGTCATCGTCTGCGCCAAAACGGACCCCAAAGCCGGCGCAAAAGGTATTTCTCTGTTTTTGGTCGACACCGCTTTGCCCGGTTATTCCACCGGTAAAAAGATCGAGAAGATCGGGCAGCATTCCAGTGATACGGCGGAGTTGTTCTTTAGTGATATGCGCATTCCGGCTGATGCCTTGTTGGGTGAAGAGGGTAAAGGCTTTGTGTATATGATGGAAGAACTACCCCGCGAGCGTCTGGGTTGTGCCACACAGGCTGTCGCCTCTGCCGTGGGTGCGATGGATTTAGCGGCGGCCTACACTCAGGAGCGTCAGGCGTTTGGTCAATCCATTAGCAAATTCCAAAACACTCGTTTCAAGCTGGCAGAAGTGAAGACGGAGATCGAGCTGTGTAAAGCCCTGTTGGAAAAGGATATTGAGCTGTTTCGTCACGGTAAGCTGGAAGTGGCGGATGCCGCGCTTTTGAAATTGGCGACGACGGAAATGCAATTACGTGCAGTGAATGAGTGTCTGCAATTGTTCGGAGGCTATGGTTATACCATGGAATATCCGATTTCACGTTTTTACGTAGACGCCCGAATTCAGACGATCTACGCCGGGTCATCAGAAATCATGAAAGAAGTGATCGCGCGCGGTATTGTCGGCCGATAAAACCTTCATCGTTTCGTCATTCCAACCCTCTGCTCTCGGGCAGGGGGTTTTTTATTGTCTGTGCTTTGTTATAAGAGGGTAAATGGCCGCGGGACAAAACTTTTCGTCGTCTAAGTGGTCAACTCTTCATCGCTCTGTTCGTGAAGGGGCCTCAACCGTTCCATTTAATGGTTTGGTCCTAGTGCGAATCTGAGATTAGGCACCATACTAAACTCAATCCCAAAGGGACCTCACAAGAGAGCAGAATCCTATGCCGGACCTGAAGCAGCCGTTTACTGGTTTATATCTTTTGATCCTGACTTCTCTGGGCACAGTCAGCGTGCACGCAGCAGTGCCTGCCGATCCTATTAACGTGATCGCTGCGCCGGTGGTGCAAGAAGCGGTTGCAGACCGGGTTGAAGCACTGGGAACCTTGCGTGCCAATGAGGTCGTGGCCCTTACGGTGAACGTTGCTGAAATGGTCAGTGCGGTTAAATTCGAAGGCGGGCAACGGGTTAAAAAAGGTCAAGTCCTGGTGGAAATGGAGAATCGGCAGGAAAAGGCGCTGCTGCGGGAGGCGCAATTCACTGTTGACGAGGCTTTGAGTCAGTTGAACCGGTTTCGCGCCGTTGCTAAAAGGGGGGATGCATCACAGTCGCTTTTGGATGAAAAGCAGCGGGATTATGACGTTTCCCGCGCTCGACTGGAAGCAATTGATGCCCGTTTGCAGGACCGTATTGTGATGGCCCCTTTCGATGGTGTGGTGGGCTTGCGCAATGTCAGCCGCGGTGCTTATCTGGCGCCAGGGGATATCATCACCACCGTTATTGACGACAGTAAAATGAAGCTGGATTTCAGCGTCCCATCGGTTTATTTGCTTTCCATTCGCCCTCGGGTATCGATTGTCGCTACCTCCCGGGCGTTTCCGGAACGACAATTTACCGGCCTCATCGAAGTGGTGGATAACCTCATTGATCCGGTGTCCCGCTCTGTTACCGTGCGAGCGGTATTGTCCAATGAAGATGGGTCATTGAAGCCGGGTCTGTTGATGGAGGTCGAGCTGTTGACCCGGGAGCGGGATGCGATGATCGTTCCGGAAGAGGCGCTGTTCCAGCAGAGCAAAGACCATTTCGTCTTTGTCATTGTTGAGGCGGAATCGGGGCTGACTGTTGAGAAACGGCAAGTAAAAATCGGTTCACGCTGGCTCGGAAAAGTAGAAATTTTGAGTGGGTTATCCATTGGCGATAAGGTGGTCACCGACGGCACTTTAAAAGTGAAATCAGGTGATGCGGTGACCCTTTCCGCTCACCTTTTCGGTGAGGATGAGCGTTAATGTTGATCTCTGATCTCTCTGTTAAACGCCCGGTTTTTGCTTCAGTAATTTCCTTTCTGCTAATTGCGTTCGGCATTGTCGCCTTTGACCGCCTGCCACTGCGAGAATACCCGCAGATCGATCCACCGATTGTGGTGATTAATACCGGTTATCCTGGGGCGGCGGCGAATGTGGTCGAAACCCGGATAACCCAGATTATCGAAGATCGTATTGCCGGTCTCGAAGGCATTAAATACATAGAGTCGATCAGTGATGATGGTAACTCACGCATCATTATCGAATTTGAAATTGATCGGGACATTGATGCGGCAGCCAATGATGTCCGTGACCGGGTAGCGGGTGTTGCGAACGATTTGCCTGTGGAAGTGGATACACCGGAGGTTCAAAAGCAATCCGGTGACGACGAGGTCATCATGTGGCTCAACCTGGTGGGCGAGGGCATGAATATTCCGGAGTTAACCGACTATGCCGAGCGTTATCTGGTAGACCGGTTTTCTGTATTGGACGGTGTGGCGCGTATTCGTATTGGCGGCGGACAACGCTATGCCATGAGAATATGGCTTGATCGTAATCAATTGGCTGCTCGTGGCTTAACGGCAAACGATGTTGAAAATGCATTGAGAGCAGAAAATGTTGAACTGCCCGCCGGCTCGATTGAAAGCGATACCCGCCAATTTACTGTGCGTGTGCAACGGGCATTCCGCGATGAGAGCGACTTTTCCAAGCTCGTATTATCCCGTAGTGCCAATGGTTATCTGACGCGTTTGGGTGATGTGGCTCGTGTGATTCGAGGTACCGAGGAAAACCGGGTTATGTTTCGTGGCAACGGCATTCCTCAAGTCGGTATCGGTATTATCAAGCAATCCACTGCCAACACCCTGGAAGTGGCACGTGCGGTGAAAGCCGAAGCGGTGCAGGTGAATGACCTGTTGCCCTCGCATATGAGTCTGGAACAAAGTTACGATTCGTCGGTGTTCGTGGAAGACGCAGTGCGACAGGTTTATACCACGCTGATGATTTCTATCGGGCTGGTGGTGCTGATGATCTATCTGTTTCTGGGCAGCGCCCGCGCCATGCTGGTCCCCGCTGTAACCGTTCCGGTTTCCATAATAGGTACTTTTATTGCGTTGTACGCTCTGGGCTTTTCAGTGAACCTGTTAACCCTGCTGGCATTGGTGCTCGCCATCGGCTTGGTTGTGGATGACGCCGTGGTCGTGCTGGAGAACGTTGTGCGACGCATGCAGGATTATGGAGAGCCCCCGTTACTGGCTGCGTATCGTGGTACACGACAAGTGGGATTTGCCGTAATTGCGACCACGTTGGTGTTGGTTGCGGTATTCGTTCCGATAGCGTTCCTGCAGGGGGATTTGGGGCGCTTGTTTTCGGAGTTCGCGTTGACCATGACCGCTGCAGTGTGTTTCTCAACGTTAGTGGCGCTGACTTTGTCACCGATGTTGGCGTCCAAGGTGCTCAAGCACCAAGCGGCACCAAGCAGAATGGTGCGTGAAGTGAATCGTTTTCTGGATTGGATGAGGGACCACTATAGCCATGCGGTCGGTGTTTGTTTGCGTTTTCCGGTCATTGTGGTTCTCGCTTTCATCGCCATTATGCTGTCAACGTATTTTCTGTTCAATGAAACGCCGTCGGAGTACGCGCCGAAGGAAGATCGCGGTGCGTTCTTTCTGATGGTGCAGGGGCCTGAAGGGGCCACTTTCCGTTATATGGAAACCTATATGGATGAAATAGAACGACGCATGATGCCGTATGTGGAGCAACAGGAAATCACCCGTTTGCTGGTAAGGGCGCCACGGGGCTTCGACAATGTGGAAAATTTTAATTCGGCGATTGTAGTGAACGTGCTAAATGATTGGGCTTTGCGGCGTAACGGTTTCGTGATCATGGATGAAATTCGCGAAAAGCTAAGTGATTTGCCGGGCGTCCGTGCGTTTCCCGTGATGCGCCAGGGTTTTGGTGCCCGCGCCCAGAAACCGGTGCAATTTGTTTTGGGTGGTGGCTCCTACGAGAAGTTGACCCAATGGCGCGACATATTGATGGCGAAAATAAACGAGAATAATCCCGGTTTTGTCGGGATAGATTGGGACTACAAAGAAACCCAGCCGCAGTTGCAGGTGGTGATTGATTATAATCGGGCTGCAGACCTGGGTGTTTCGGTTGGCAATATAGGGCGCACATTGCAAACCATGTTGGGATCACGGCGGGTGACCACCTATGTAGAGGAAGGTGAGGAATACGACGTAATGCTGGAGGGAGAGCGTGATGCACAAAACACCCCCACCAGCCTGGAAAATATTTATGTTAAAGCCGAGAGGCTAGGCCAGTTGGTGCCGCTGTCCAACCTGGTTAAGCTGGAGGAGTTTGCAGATTCAACCTCGCTGAATCGCTACAATCGCATTCGCGCGCTGACGATGGAAGCGAACCTGCGGGAGGATTATTCATTAGGGGAAGCGTTGACCTATCTGGAAAGTCTGGTGCGTGAAGAATTACCAGCGGATGCTTTGATCGATTACAAAGGCCAGTCCCGTGATTTCAAGTCATCGGGCGACAGTGTGCTGTTTATTTTCGTACTGGGATTACTGGTGACCTTTTTAGTGTTGGCGGCGCAATTTGAAAGCTATATTCATCCCTTTGTCATTATGCTGACGGTACCCTTGGCGATGGCGGGGGGCCTGTTCGGGCTTTACTTGATCGGTGGCACACTCAATATTTACTCCCAGATCGGTTTGATGATGTTAATCGGATTAGCCTCCAAAAACGGAATTCTGATTGTTGAGTTTGCCAACCAGTTACGAGACGAAGGAATGCATTTTAAGGAAGCTATACTGGAAGCGACCAAAGTGCGTTTCAGACCGATCGTGATTACCGGAATTACCACGGCAGCGGGTTCAGTCCCTCTGATATTGTCCACCGGTGCCGGTGCGGAAACGCGCACGGTGATCGGTGTGGTGGTGTTGTCAGGTACATTGGCGGCTACTTTCTTTACTTTGTTTGTGGTGCCGGTGGCTTACGAATTGCTGGCGAAAAAAACGGGTTCCCCTGGTGATGTAGAGCGCAAACTGGCGCAGCAGGAGCAGCAGCAAGGGGGGCGTTGATGAGTGGCTGGTTTGATTTGAGTAGGCGGCTTTGTTACTCTGGTGTCGCTTTTACCCGCATTAGCTAACGACAAGCCAATAGGTCTTTTTCCGGATCCATGTTGAGAATGACGCTCTATTTTTGCCTGCTTTTTTGCGCTTTTTTAGTGCAAGCTGAGCCGGAACCAAGCCCGCAGGAGAACGTCATTCTTGCGAACGCTTCCTCAGTGAGTGAAGGCTTTGTCACCCTGAGCTTTGAAGAATACTCGAAACAGGAGCAGCCTGTCCGTATCCAGATTTCTTCAGATTCTCAATTCCAGCATCTGGTGCGTGAATTTACCCTGACTTCACAATCCCAGGTACATCTCAGTGGTTTTAACGATGGTGATTATTTCGCCCGCATCGTTTCTCCTATAGGTCAGCCCGTCGGCAAGCCAGCTCAATTTGCAGTTGCGCACCGCGATCTGACGTCAGCAACTCTCTTATTCGGATTGGGTGCCGCATTGTTTGCGATTCTGGTGGTCTGTCTGTTCCGTTTTACGCAAAAGAATAACTAAAGCAGAGCCTATGTTTGCCGCACAGATTCCTACTCAAACTGCAGTCATTATTTTAATCATTTTTGGATTAGCCTGGGTGCTGTTCGGGTGGTGGCTAGGCCGCCGCAACCGCACCGTGGATGATTTTATGCTGGCTGGGCGGAGCGTCGGTATAGCGCTGGCGACCGCCACGGCGATGGCGACCTGGGTTACCAGTAATACCACCTTGGTCGCGCCGCAATTGACCTATCAATTTGGCGTTTGGGGCATGATAGGTTACTCAATGGCAGCGTTGGGTTTGATTCTGTTTGCCCCGATGGCAAAACGTATTAAAACCTTGATGCCGCAAGGGTACACTTGCGGTGACTTTATCCGGGTCCGGTTTGGCAAGCCGGCGTGGTATGTATTCCTGATCGTCTCTTTCTGCTATGCGTTAGGTTGGTTAGTCAGTCTGGGCATGGCAGGGGGTATCTTGTTGCACGCGCTCAGCGGCTTGGATTATCACATCGGCATGACGGTGATACTGGCAATTTGTGTCGGTTATACATTGCTGGGTGGTCTGAAAGCCGTTATCGCTACCGACTATATTCAGACTATTATTATTTTGTTGGGCGTGTTGTTCATCGGCTATGTGTGTTGGCGTGATGTGGGCCTGGAAACCATTTATGAATCGGTATCGGAACAACAGCCCCAGTTGCTCAATCTGCTTTTCCCTGCGGCAATTATGTTCCTGTTTAATAACATATTTTTTGGCATTGGTGAGATTTTCCACTCAAATGTCTGGTGGTCTCGTGCATTTGCATTTAAAGAAGGTATCGGTAAGCGCGCGTATTTATTGGCAGGGCTGCTTTGGCTGCCGATTCCGATCGTGACCGGGTTTATAGCGTTGGCGGCCACCAGCCTCAATATATTTCCCCCCAGCCCGGATATGGTGGGGCCGCTGGTTGCCGCTAAACTTTTAGGCAGTGTTGGCGCGATTTTTGTATTTATCGTTGTGTTTTCTGCTTTGGCCTCCAGCCTGGACTCGTTATTAGCGGCTACCAGCGATCTGATTACGGAAGATGTGTATCGGGGTATGATACGCCCGCGAGCCAGCAACGAGCACTTGTTTAAAGTCAGCAAACTGGTGATATTGGGTTTAGGGTTTGGCACCTGGCTGTTGTGTCTGCCGCGAATAGCGACGTTGGGGGAATTGTTAAATCTTACCGGCGCGTTTGTAGCAAGTACAATCTGGCCAATTGTTTTCGGGCTTTACCGTACTCGCTTACACGGTACTTTTGTGGCGTTGGCCATGGTGTTAGGAACGCTATGTGGTCTGGCAGCGTACTTCGTTATCGGATTTTACGTTGCGGCCTTAAGCTCTTGTCTGGTGTCTTTGGTCGTGTGTTGTCTCGGGCTTATGTTGCGGGATGCAAAATTTGATTGGCAGTTATTGCAAACAATGGAGAGAAATCATGGTCATTGATATTGCCGTTTTCGAGGCTCTCATCCTCTGCGCCATGCTGGTTACCTGTTTGTCGCCGGTCATACTCATTGGTTTATTAATTCAGGATTGGAAAAAGGATAGGCTATGGTAGACGCATTTGATGAAAAGGGTGTGAACTTTGAACGTGCGGTGCCGGATGTCTATGGCGATGCACATCCAAAGGGTTTGTTGAAAACAATTCAGGAGGATGGCGAACCGTTAAAACAGCTGTCTTCTCAACATATTATTTCTTCAGATCAATTCGATCAGGATGTCCTGTTGCAGTTGTTCAGGCTGGCAGCCAAGTTCGAAGCGAATCCCCGTCGTTTCCGTACCCCTTTGCAGGGCAAAATTCTGATCAGCGCATTCTATGAGCCCAGTACCCGTACCCGGCTTTCGTTTGAAAGTGCATGGCACCGCCTGGGGGGTGATATCATGTCGATAACGGATCGCTCTACTACCGGTATAGCGAAAGGGGAGTCCCTTTCGGATGTGGGCGAAATGTTTAATAACTACGGCGACTGTGTGGTGCTGCGGGATAATTACGAATCCTCCGTACACGAAATGATGCGCAGTCTGCGTATACCTATTATTAATGCGGGCAACGGATTAGATGAGCATCCCACTCAGGCATTGGCAGATCTTTATACGATTCTGAAATGGAAGCCGGAGCTGGTAGCCACAGGGGATGACAAGGCCGATCCGATCCGGATCGGCGTGGTAGGCGTTCCCAACCAGATGCGAACGGTGCGTAGTCTGTTAAAAATGTTTGCTATCTTTCCGGAAACCATGGAAGAGGTGGTCGTCATCTGTGAAGATGACCCCGGGGCGATCTTTGATACCGGTCAATTGGAACAGTTGACTCAGGCGGGCCTCAACGTACGTGTAACGTCGGATCTGGACGAAGAATTACCGAAATTGGACGTGGTGTACATCAACGCCATCGCATGGAAAGGGGATGGATTTGAGTCCTATGGCGCGCGCTATGTTCTGGATAGCAAATCCCCGCTGAAGAAAGATGCTATCGTGTTGCATCCGTTGGCGCGTGGCGAGGAGTTGGGGGTGGATCTGGATGGTACTCCCCACAATTGGTATTTTTCCCAGGCCAGGGGTGCGGTCTTTTTACGTATGGCGCTGCTCACCTGTATGTGTGAGCGTATAGAAAGGGTAATGGACGTCTGGATGTAAACGGCGTCTGTATTCATTAACTCAGGAGAATTCTATGTGTGGTATTGCTGGTGTGTTTCACCGCGACCCCCAAAAACCCATCGACTCCCAGGTATTGGTCAATATGGCGGCGATCCAGTATCACCGTGGACCAGATAATTTCGGCTATTCGAACCCGCCGGGATTAGGGGTGGGGATGAGTCACGCGCGCCTTTCAATTATAGATCTGAATGAGGAGCGAGGGCGTCAGCCTCTGGTATCAAAGGATCAGAACTATTATCTGGTTCACAACGGCGAGTTTTACGACTTTCAGAAAATTCGTTCAGGCTTAGTGTCTAAAGGGGCGCGTTTCGCCACCAAGAGCGATTCGGAAATAATTTTGCATTTGTATCCCCGCTACGGGCTGGAAAAAACCCTGGATTATTTGCGCGGTGAATTTGCATTTGCGTTGTACGCCAAAAATGATGACCACATGTATCTGGTGCGTGATCGTTTTGGTGTTAAGCCTTTGTACTGGACCGAGACCGAAGACGGGATTGTGTACGGTTCCGAGCTGAAAGTGCTGTTTGCGCATCCGTCGGTAAAACGCAAGCTGTCTGCGGCAGGGACTTATCATCAGCTGATCCAGGTAACCGTTCCCGGCAGCACGGCATTCGATGGAATCCATCAGGTATTGCCCGGGCATTTTATTAAGATCAAGCGTAAAAACGGTCAATTAACCGTGACCAACAAGAAATATTGGGATATTGATTTCCCGGTAGCGGGAGAATACGTCAACCATAAAGACGAAAGTCATTACGTTGAAGGCGTACGCGAACAGTTGCTGGAAGCGGTGCAGCATCGTTTGCAAGCGGACGTGCCGGTGGGTTGTTACCTTTCCGGTGGCATCGACTCCTGTTCTATTCTTGGGTTGTCTGCGGCAGCGCGGCAAGACCCGGTAAAAGCGTTTACCATCGGTTTTGATAGTGAAGCCTACGATGAAACGCCGATAGCCCGCGAAATGGCAGAGATGACCGAAGCGGACCAATTGGTGTTGACCCTGTCTGCGGACGATCTCTATAAAAACTTTTCCCGCACCATCTGGCATACCGAGCGCACGATCTATAACACGCTGGCTGTAGCCAAATTGTTGATGAGCGAAACGGTCCAGAAGAACAATTACAAAGTGGTGTTGACCGGAGAGGGCTCGGACGAGTTGTTCGCAGGTTATCCTGCCTTCCGTAAAGACATGTTCTTGTACGGTCTGGATTCCCTTCCGGCCAGTTTGCGTAATGAGTGGCAGTCCAGCCTGGAAGAAAGTAATAGTCTGTTCCGTGGTGCTATGTTGCCCAGGGAAGATTTCAACTCCGTAGCCATGAGCGAAGTGGTTGGGTTCACGCCGACCTGTCTGCAAAACTGGTTGCACTGTGATAGCTTTGCCATGAAATTATTAAACCCGCAATGGCGCGACGATTTGAAAAATTACGATGCCGGAGCGGCGATCGCTCAAACCTTCGATCGTGATCAGCTGGACGGACGCCATCCGCTGGATAAAGCGCAATATGTGTGGATCAAAACCATGCTGGAAGGGCAGATCCTGACCTGGGGCGGCGATCGGGTGGATATGGCGAACTCGATGGAAGCGCGTCCTGCGTTTTTGGATCACCACCTGGCGAAATTTGCGACTACAGTGCCGCCGCAGTTACGCATCAAGGGTGCGACGGAAAAGTACGTTTTACGTGAAGCCATGAAAGGGCTGTTACCGGAAACGTTGTATAAACGTCAGAAGTTTGCATTTATGGCGCCACCGGCTCACACCGATACCAAAAAATGGAAAATGCTGATGAACTTGACCGATGAATTCGCCAGCAAAGAAAAAGTGGAAGCGGCCGGATTGCTGGATTACGACGGTATTCGTGCTTTGATTGACGGGCACGAAGACCCGAGCATGGATCGGGATACAAAAGTACAACTGGATGCCGTGTTGAACCATGTGCTGGGCGTGCAATTATTGCATCACCACTTTGTTGAGCAAGATCTGCCTAAGCTGGCCCAGCAACGGGCAGATGAACTGGGTTGGAAGGCAGCGAGCTAGCTGCCTTGTGCGCGTCCGGGTAAAGCCTCTATGCTTTACCTTCTGCATTATCGTGCTGAATAGTTAAAAGGCTGTTTAACAATACGTTGCAGCCTTTTTCTACGTCTGACCAATGGGACCACTCGTCCGGTGCGTGACTGACACCGCCGACACTGGGAATGAAGATCATTCCGGTGGGCGTGATATCGCTAAAGAATTGTGCATCATGACCTGCACCGCTGGGCATCAGTTGATAGCTGTATCCCAATTCCTGCGTATTTTTTTCAATTACATCCATTACGTATTGCGAACAGGCCTTGGGCTCCAGCCAACTCATTTGTTCGTATTCAAACATCAGCCGGTGACGGCGGGCGATGGCCGATAAGGCTTTTCGGCAACTGTCTGATACGTCTTTCATGACCTCTTCAGACATATCCCGCCCTACCAGTGTAAATTCTGCCTGACCAGGAACGGTGTGCGCATAACCGGGCTTCAATTCCACTCGACCAATGGTCAGGCGGGTTTTATCGGTGCCGTTCTCTTCGATTATGCGACCGATTTCGTGTGCAAATTCCGCCAGCCCCATAAACGCGTCACTGCGCAGGTTCATCGGCGCAGTGCCAGCATGATCGGCTTTTCCAATAAACTTAATTAACCATTTGAACACCCCGGAAATGCCTTCCACCACACCAATGGTTTTTTTACTGGCTTCCAGCACTGGCCCCTGCTCGATATGTAATTCCAAAAACGCTTTGATGGTTTCGGGGGCACGCACAGCATGTAAAGCCTGATGGTAGTCCAGGCCGTATTTGGCCATGGCATCGGTAATCTTTTCACCAGTGGGGTCTTTCGCATTTTCCAGCCAGCCCAGGGTCAGGCTGCCGGTGAGTGCCTGGGCTCCCAGCATACCGCCGAAGCGGCCTTCTTCTTCGCTGGTGGCTATGATTTCAATGGGATAGCGGAAGGGGATGTTATTTTCCTGGATGATCCGGATGCACTCAAGTCCGGCCACCACACCCAGTGTGCCGTCAAAAATACCGCCAGCAGGGACAGAATCCAGGTGGGAGGCGATAATAATGGTTGGTTGAGATTCACCGCCTTCCGGCTCCAGGCGGGCGCACACATTACCTGCACCATCCATTTGCACTTTCAGGCCGTAGCTCTCGAAATATTCCATTAGCCATAGCCGGGATTCCCAATCCGGATCGGTAAAGCCCTGACGGTAGATACCTTTGTCCTTCTCGTTAAATCCAAATTTGGCCAATTGATAGAGATCTTTTTCTACCCGGTCGATATTAATTGAATAGGTAATAATGTAATCCTCTTTTCAATATGTGCGTATATCAATGTATAGTCATTAGAGTGAATCTTCAATTCTGCACGCTATATAGTTTTGCAGGGCGACAACCCGCTGAACGAATTGGTGTGGACGTGGTCGAAGATTGCTCAGGTTAGTGTGTGGTCATTTTAAAGTGTCCGCACATATGGGGCCAGTACTATGTCAAAAGTACCAGACAGCACGTCACTAGCATAAGGAGGGTTGCTATGTCCGTTCAGGTAAACGATACACTCCACACCCGCACTTCATTGTCCGTTAGCGACAAACAATACACCATCTTCAGTTTGCAAAAATTAATCGAATCCGGGCACGAGTCAGTCCGTAAGTTGCCGTACTCCCTGAAAGTATTATTGGAAAATTTGTTGCGCTTTGAGGACGGAGTAAGTGTTAAGTCCGAACATATCCAGGCGTTAATCGATTGGAACCCCGTGAACCCGGTCAAGCAGGAAATTGCGTTCCGCCCGTCTCGCGTTTTGATGCAGGATTTCACCGGAGTTCCTGCGGTCGTGGATTTGGCTGCGATGCGCGACGATGTGGCGCGCCGGGGCAAAGACCCGGCATTGATTAATCCCATTAACCAGGTGGATCTGGTTATAGACCACTCGGTGATGGTGGATAAATTCGCAGATCCTTCTGCTTATCACGACAACGTTGAAATTGAAATGGAGCGCAATGGCGAGCGCTATCAGTTTTTACGCTGGGGGCAGTCGGCGTTTGACAATTTTCGGGTAGTGCCTCCAGGCACCGGTATTTGCCACCAGGTAAATCTGGAATATTTAGCGGAAGTCGCCTGGCGCAAGGAGATTGATGGGGAGACCTATGTGTTTCCGGATACACTGGTGGGCACCGACAGTCATACCACCATGATCAACGGTCTGGGCGTCCTGGGTTGGGGTGTAGGCGGCATCGAAGCCGAAGCGGCGATGCTCGGACAACCGGTGTCGATGTTGATACCTGAAGTGGTGGGCTTTCAGCTAGATGGAAAGTTAAACGAAGGTATTACCGCGACCGACTTGGTATTAACCGTCGTTGAAATGCTGCGTGCGCACGGCGTTGTGGGTAAATTCGTGGAATTCTATGGCGCGGGACTGGACCATTTGCCGTTAGCTGACCGCGCCACCATCGCCAATATGGCGCCGGAATACGGTGCAACCTGTGGTTTCTTTCCGGTAGACCAGGAGACCATAACGTATTTAACCTTGTCCGGGCGTCCCCCTGAACTGGTTGAATTGGTGGAAGCGTACAGCAAGGCCCAGGGGTTGTGGCGGGATGAGTCCGATGCCACTCATTACAGCAGCTCATTGCACCTGGACATGTCGTCAGTGGTGCCCAGCCTGGCTGGCCCCAAGCGGCCCCAGGATCGGGTGCCTTTGCCTAAGTTGCCTGCCGCCATCACCGATGTGCTGAACTTGTCCGGTCGCACTGAACCTCAGGAAATTGCAGTATCGGGCGCGGATTATTGTTTGGCAGACGGTGACGTGGTGATCGCTGCCATTACATCGTGCACCAACACATCCAATCCCGCAGTAATGATGGCTGCCGGCTTAATTGCGCAGAAGGCAGTTGAGCTGGGCATTACCACAAAGCCCTGGGTAAAAACGTCGTTGGCGCCAGGGTCCAAGGTGGTCACTGATTATTTGGTGAAGGCCGGGCTGCAAACCTATCTGAATCAACTTGGGTTTAACTTGGTGGGGTATGGCTGCACCACCTGTATCGGTAATTCCGGTCCCTTGCCGGACCCCATTGAAGCGGCAGTGGACGAAGGTAAATTAACCGTGTGTTCCGTGTTGTCCGGCAATCGGAACTTTGAAGGCCGCATCCATCCCAAAGTGCGTGCAAACTGGTTGGCGTCACCGCCGCTGGTGGTGGTGTATGCCCTGGCCGGTTCCACCTTGCTTAATTTGGACGAGGATCCGGTAGGCGAAACCGCAGAGGGCAAGCAGGTGTATTTAAAAGATCTGTGGCCCACAAATGCGGAAATTCAGCAGGCGGTGGCCTTGGTGTCGAGTGATTTGTTCAGTCAGCAATACGCGGATGTGTTCAGCGGTGATGAGCAGTGGCAGTCAATTCAGGTGCCAGACAGTAAAACCTATGAGTGGGATTCCAAATCGACTTATATCCAGAATCCGCCGTTTTTCCTCGACAATAGTCATGACCCCTATGCGGATGTGAGCGGAGCCAGGGTGCTGGCACTGTTAGGTGACAGTATTACCACGGACCATATATCCCCAGCAGGTAGTATCGGGGAGACAAGTCCCGCCGGGTTGTATTTGAAAGCCAACGGCGTGCAGAAAAAAGATTTCAATTCCTACGGTTCGCGACGT
Source organism: Ketobacter sp. MCCC 1A13808 (assembly GCF_009746715.1). Lineage (NCBI taxonomy): Bacteria > Pseudomonadati > Pseudomonadota > Gammaproteobacteria > Pseudomonadales > Ketobacteraceae > Ketobacter > Ketobacter nezhaii. Next base: position 102,211 of record NZ_VRKW01000006.1, on the reverse strand, counting down.
GGTAATCATGAAGTGATGATGCGCGGTACATTCGCTAACGTGCGTATAAAAAATGAAATGTGCCCCGGTGTAGAAGGGGGGGTCACACAGTTTCAGCCGCAGGGTGAACAGATGGCGATTTATGACGCCGCTATGAAATACCAGCAGGACAATGTCCCCCTGGTGATCTTTGCCGGTAAGGAATACGGCACCGGGTCCAGTCGCGATTGGGCCGCCAAGGGAACCCGTTTGCTGGGCGTGAAAGCCGTAGTGGCCGAAAGCTTTGAGCGCATTCACCGTTCCAATCTGGTCGGTATGGGGGTTCTGCCACTGCAATTTCCGCCAGGAGAAAGCCGCAATACCCTGCAACTGAACGGAACCGAAATAGTGTCGCTTACCGGATTAAAAGGTTTGGGTATGGGCACTAAAGTGACGTTGCATGTGGTGCGTGAAGACGGTAGTGAGGCATCACTGGAGCTGATTTGCCGTATTGATACAGAAGATGAACTGCACTATTACCAGCAAGGCGGGATTTTGCAATACGTATTGGAGCAGCTAGCAGAACGAAGTTAAATGAGCACAGTGAATAGCACGCAGGGATAGTTATGGAAACCCGCACAGAACGCGATGCACTGGGCAAGGTGGAAGTGCCGGCAACGGCACTTTGGGGTGCCCAGACGCAACGATCACTACAGAATTTCCCCATCGGCGATCAACATTTTCCGGCGCAGTTTATTTTTCAGTATGCGCTATTAAAAAAAGCAGCGGCGTTGGCCAATACGGAATTGGGTAAGCTGGACGCAGAGTTAGCCGGTTACATTGTGGACGCATGTGATGAAGTAATGGCAGGCCAGCATCGGGATCAGTTTCCATTGTCTGTTTGGCAAACCGGAAGCGGCACGCAGACAAATATGAACCTGAACGAAGTGATCTCTAACCGGGCTAACGAGCTGGCGGGTAATAAACGCGGCACTCAGCAGCCAATACACCCCAACGACCATGTCAATATGTCGCAATCCTCCAACGACTCCTTCCCCACGGTGATGCACATGACAGTGGTGCATCAGTGGTATCACCAGTTGTCACCGGTATTGACTGATCTGTTGCAAAGCCTGGAGAACAAACAAAACCAATTCAAAGATCTGATCAAAAGTGGCCGCACCCATTTAATGGACGCGACTCCGATAACACTGGGTCAGGAGTTCAGCGGTTACCGCGGGCAGGTTCAGCTGGCAATGCAGGAACTGGAAAAAGCCGTTCCCGGACTGATGGCGCTGGCCATCGGTGGCAGTGCGGTGGGCACGGGATTAAACACACACCCGCGGTGGCCGGATACGGTGGTGGCAAGGATTAATAGTTTGACCGGGCTGTCGTTTGTGCCCGCTGAAAATAAGTTTATGGCGCTGGCAGGGCATGAGGCGTTACTGAGTTTTCACGGAGCGGTGCGTGTGCTTGCCAGTGCTTTATTTAAGATAGGGAATGACTTGCGCTGGATGGGCAGCGGGCCTCGTTGTGGTTTAGGTGAGCTTAAAATTCCCGCGAATGAGCCGGGCAGCTCGATTATGCCAGGCAAAGTAAACCCGACTCAAATTGAGGCTTTAACTATGGTGGCGTTGCGCGTGTTGGGAAACGATCAAACGATTGCCATGGCGAATACCCAAGGTCAATTTGAACTCAATGTGTTCAAACCACTGATTATTTATACCGTTATGGAATCGGTTACTCTGCTGTCCGATGCCATTGCCAGTTTTACCCGCCGTTGCCTGGACGGGATCGAAGCGGAACCGGCGCGCCTGCAGCACTTCGTCAGCAGCACTCTAATGTTGGTTACGGCGCTCGTGCCCCACATCGGTTATGACAAAGCATCAGAGGCGGCGAAGAAAGCCTACGCAGACCAAACCACATTAAAGCAAGCGGTAGTCGCATTGGGTTATCTGGACGATTCGGAGTTTGAACGGTTAGTGGTGCCGGAATCGATGCTGGGTCCCTGAGCCTGACTACGGCTTACGCCAGCTTGCATAATTTACTAACCAATCTCCATCCTGTAAACGCCACTGGGTTTCCACTTGATAGATCGCGCCTTCCCGGGGTATCAAGCCCTGGCTGCCGGTTAGCAGCACGTTGAAGCTCGCATCGGTGGTAAAGTCGTCCCGTGATTCAATGGTCAAATTGGTGAGGACCACGTGAATGGTTTGTTTACGCAGCATTTGAGCCAGCATGATGCGCTTCACCCAATGCCTATCCTGCCCCGAAGGGGTACTGAAACCTTCGTCAAAATGCTCCAGTACCAAATCGGGTTTACCGGTTTCAATGCCTTCGGTGATAGCGTCGATATGTTGGCTTATAAGTTCTTCCAGCGGTGTTTCTTCGCAGCCGGAGAACATCGTACCCAATAGCAGCAGTAGCAGCAGAACCAACGTTTGTTTCATTCGGAAAATGGACTTGATTGTTCTGCTCCTCGTGCGTTGGTAACCCCGGCTTAAATTGATAGCGTTATGGAGCATGCTATCAAGCATTGCCAAGAGTGTAGCGATCAAAGTGAACCTCCGCTAGTCGGACGCTAGCTGGCAGTATGAAATTGGGCAAATTCATTACCTGCCAAAAATGCCACCGTTCTTTTTACAACGTCGGTAATGTCCGGCATCACCAGCCCCATTTCAGCGGCCACCTTTTGGCTGGCCTGGGTATCGAAACGATAAGGCTGCAAAAAATCCAGAGTTTCTGCGGACATGCCGGAGATACGGGACAAGCCCAGGTTCAGCAGTAACTTGACCCATTTCTTCGGCACATGGTGGGTTGCCGGCTTCATATCCAGATGCTCAGCGATCAGTTTCAACAGCGCTGCAAAATTCGGTGTGCGCTCATCCAGGACCAGATAATCCTGTCCTATGGTGTGAGGTACATGAATAATGCCGGTAATAAATTGCACCAGATAGTCCAGCGGAATCAGTGGAATCCAGTCCTCTGCTTTGCCTGGTATCAGCGGCATGAATTTATTCTTCACCCCATATACCAGTTGCGGAAAACCCTGCGGCTGCAAAATCTCACCGGTTTGCGAATGACCCGCCACAGTACACAGCTCTATATTCGTGAGAGGAAGCTTATGGCGTGCTGCCCGGCGCGACATTTCGAAGCTGGCCACCACTTTCGCAGCTTCATAAGCGCTGAAGCGTCGATAGAGCCGGTCTTGTTGGGCAGCAGTCAGTCCATCTGCGTAATCATAGGTGTTGGCATTCAACTGCAACGTTTCCCAGATCTTGGGTGCTTTCAGCATATAGCCGGTCAAATGTATTAATTGCTTCAGGTCCGGCATCTTCACTAGTTGCTGTGCTAGTTCAATGGTGCCCTGTACTGTGGTCAGGTGGGCTTGTTGCCGGCTCAGGCCCCACTCAAAAGACGATCCCATGTGATATACGATCTGACATTGTGCCAGGTGCTGTAGGCCCTCCTGATTGATGCCCAGTGCCGGACTATTTAAGTTTCCTTCGACTAATTGCACTCGCTCGGGCGTGCCACCATGGCGTTTTATCCAATCAAGGTATGTCGCTTTCCTGGCGGCACTATTGCGCGCCAGAACGTACACCTGATGCCCCTGCTGAGTCAGCGTTGCTGTGGTCCAGGAGCCGATGAGCCCGGTGCCCCCGGTGATGAAAATTGTCGATGTTGCCATGGCCTGCATTTCCTATCCAGAAGTGATTGGTGGGTCATTCGTGATACATGAGAAAGGTAGGTTACGTGGGTGGTATCCATCTGTATAATATTTGATAGTGATGGTATCGATAGGAAATGCTGATGGATCTGAAGTCGTTGAGTTATTTTGTTGCAGCCTACGAAGAAGCCAACATTACTCTCGCAGCAAGGCGTTGCCACGTTTCCCAGCCTTCCATTTCCGCGGCGGTATCCGCCCTGGAGGAAAATCTGGGTATTACCGTGTTTTTGCGCCACAAACGGGGTGTCACGGCCACCACCGAGGGCGATCGGCTCTATCAGGCCGCCCGGCGCTTGTTGAGCGATGCTGCTTCCTTGCGCGCGATGTTTTCACCGGTTGACCAGGCAACCACGTTTACCCTGGGTTTAATGACCGCCATCAATGTGAATCGGGTGATGACACTGCTGGAGCCGCTGCTGCAGCGGCAAACGCCTCTGGATCTTCGGTTGGCAGCCGCAGATGCGGAGTGTGATGCGCGCATAGTCTGTGATACGGATGTAAGCGCCGACGAGCGTTGCATTGAGCTATGGAAAGAGCCGTTTGTGGTGGCTCTGCCGGAAGGGCATGCACTGGCGATGAAGCCGGATCTGGTGATGATGGACCTGGTGGGGACCCCCCTGATTGCACGGGAATATTGTTCCAATAATTTTCTCGAAGCCGCCCGATTGGCAGGAATGGAGTTCAATGTGGTGGCGACTGCCCAGTCCGAAGAGTGGGCTATTGCTCTGGTGAACGCAGGAGTGGGCGTGGCGATTTTACCGGAGAGTTATATTAAGCCGGAGCATAAAATTATCGCCCGGTCGTTTTCAAATATGACGGTGTACCGTCGAGTGGTGTTAGCCTATCCCGCAAAACCCACACCGCCAGTGGTACTCAAAAGCTGGATGTCTGAGTTGCAGAAACGTTAAGCAAGAAGGCTTTCACTGCGGAGGTCAGCGCGGGGCCGGCGAAGGGGGCCAACGCGTGTCCTACACGCGGCAGCACAAGCAACGGCAGGGTAAGTTGTTGCGCAAGGGTTTCCATGGCGGATAACCTTTGATCCAGCTCTCCGCAGAAAAGCATAACCGGAATCGAGTTCAGTGAAGGGATGACATTGGACATATCTTCTCGATCCTGCGCTGCAGCGGTGAGTGCCTGCAAGTCATTCTGCACGATCATCGCTTTTGCCGGCGTTGATAGCGGTTCTCCGATAAAACTTTCAAACGCTTTTATAAAGGTGTCCGGCTGGTCTTTCTGTACTTGTCTGAACGCGGCCATGGAGTCGTGGAAAGGGTGGGAACCACCAACACAGAGCGAAGCAATCATTTGTGGAAACTGCGTCATCATGCCAAAGCCCAGCCAGCCTCCCATGGAATAGCCGACCAGGTGTACCCGGGGAATGTGCAGGTGTTCCAGCATTTCGACGATATCATGCAGGCGTTGCTGCAGCCCATACTGCTGCGGCGAGCGGGGTTTGCTGCTCTGCCCATGGCCCCGCAAATCAATCGCGATGACCGTGTGATCGACTTGCAGTGCTTCAATCATCCCCGCCATTCGCCATTGTTCGATGCTACCGGAAAATCCGTGCAGCAGCAGGACGGGTACTTTGTCGTGGCCAGGTAGGTTTGCTGCACGCTCACCAAATACTTGATAGTGTAGCTTTAACGATTGGCGCTCCAGAAAAGGCATGTGTTGGTCCGATGCGGCTGTCACAGTGTGGTGATGATTGTACACTTGCCTTCAACAATCAATCTCCTCCGAACGCAGGGTAGGAGTAGATTGCATGCCATAGCAAGTTCGGCACCGATTTTTCCTGCAACACGATGTAGCGTCAAGCCTGGTCATTTTAATCAGGATTTAACCCGCTACCAATGGCACTGGGTGTGAGCAGTGGAAGTCAATATACGCAATGGAACTGAACCTCTTTTTACCAATAATTTTGTAGAAACCGACTTAGTTTTGAAAAAATTGCAATCAACGGTGTCTCCGATTCCGGGCGTCACCACCAAAATAATAATTGGCCTGAACGCACCTCTAATTAATTTTTTGCGTATTTATTTTTGTGGCGGTTGCGTAACGCTGAAACCCTACAAATAGAGTGTAGACTGACCTGAAAACCAGCTGCGGCGGCAATGGCGAGAACTCCCGTTGCTTTACGGTTTAATTATTGCATGTTATAAATAGCGCCATCATAGGATTGTCAATAGCAATCCTCTATAGGTCTAGAGATCAGGCTGCCGCGCTTTGTTGTTTGCTAACGGGTGAGCGGTCGTTCAGAACCTAGTTGTGAAATTTAGATTCGGGAAATAATAATTCAAAGCTCGGCACACTGATCCCTGGACGTTTTGGACGAAGATGGTGTAAAGGCCTGATATAGCAGGGCCGGCGCATCCTTGACCAGGAGTATTGTATGCTTTTAGCTACTGACTTAGATGGAACCTTTCTATCCGGCGAACCCGATAGCCGGCTAAAACTTTATCAACTGATTGCATCGCATCCGGATATTCAACTGGTATTTGTTACCGGTCGCGGGCTTGAATCTGTACTGCCCTTACTTGCTGACCCAACGCTTCCTCACCCGGATTACATCATTTGTGACGTGGGGTGTACGGTGGTTGACGGCCACACCCAGCAGCCAGTGCCTTTGTTGCAAGGCAATATCGAACAGAGCTGGCCGGGTGAGCATGTTATTGAAGAGGCTGTCGCGCACATCCACGGTTTGCAACGTCAAGAAGTTCCGCAGGAGCGGCGTTGTTCCTATTTTTGCGAAGAGCAATCGGTGAGTGACGAGCTGCGAACGATCGTAGAGAAACTGAATTGTGAGTTGGTATTTTCTGCCGGGCGCTATCTGGATGTTCTGCCGAAAGGAGTCAACAAGGGCGGCACGCTGAAAAAGCTCATCGATTATCTCGGTATTGGTGTCGAGCAGGTGTTGGTGGCGGGGGATACCCTGAATGATCTGACTATGTTCGAACAGGAATACGTCGGTGTTTGCGTTGGCGACTCGGAACAAAAGTTATTGCAGGCCACAGAAAATAACACAAGGGTCTATCATGCCGAGGCCTCCGGCTGTGGTGGCATCCTGGAAGCGATTGAGCACTTCGGCTTTTTAGGGCCGGAGGGTATTGCGGCAGAAGCCCGGGACACACTGGAGCCCGGCCAGTCGGATCTGGTGATTGTGTATCATCGGCTCCCCTACGAAGAAGTGATCGAAAACGGTGAAATGATTCGGCGTCGGCCGACTTCACCCAACGGCATAATCCCGACCTTGTTGAGTTTTTTCGCCGATGGCAAACAAGGGTCCTGGGTCGCCTGGTCTATTCATGACGACAACAAAGGTAAGTTCGAATCTCATACCGAGGTGGATGCTTCGCAATATCCGAAACTGGTTGCGGCGCGAGTCCCTCTTACGAAAGAAGAAGTCGATATTTTTTATAAGCGATTTTCGAAAGAGGCGTTCTGGCCCACCTTACACACTTTCTGGGAGCGGGCAGTTTTTCGCGAAGACCACTGGGAAGTGTTTCTAAAGGTGAACAAGGATTTCGCGGAGCGCACCGCTGCAGAAGCCGCGGCCGGCGCAACCATATGGATTCACGATTATAACTTATGGATGGTGCCTGCGTTTTTGCGCGAGTTGCGCCCTGATGTCATCATCGCGTTTTTCCATCACACCTATTTCCCGTCGGCCGATGTTTTCAATGTCTTACCCTGGCGTAAGGAAATTGTGGGCAGCTTGCTGCAGTGTGACTTTGTTGGTTTTCATATCCCCCGTCAGGCCGAAAATTTTGTTGATGTGGTCCGTGGTGTAACACCGGTAAAAGTACTTGAACGTATGAGTTGTGCTCCGCGTTTTCTGACTTATGGCTGCGCGGTCGGGCTGGAAGAAATGGTCACCGAAATACAGGTCAACGACCGCGTAGTGCGGTTAGGGGCTCATCCGGTTGGTTTGGATATGAACCGGGTAAAAACGGTGCTGGACGATCCGGGTACCAAGGCAAAAATGGCGCAACTGCGCTTTGAACTGAGTGGTACCAAGCTGATCCTCTCCGTGGAACGCCTCGATTACACCAAAGGGATTTTGGAGAAACTGTTAGCTTATGAGCGTTTACTCGAAGATCACCCCGAGCTGATCTCCAAGATCACTTTAATGATGGTGTGCGTGCCAGCTGCAAAAGAAATGACGGTTTATCGTGATCTGCAGAATGATATTGAACGGGCTGTGGGCAGGATCAATGGCCGGTTTTCGAAAGTAGGTTGGTCGCCCATACAGTTCTTCCTCAGAGGGTTTCCGTTTGAAGACCTAGTGACTTATTACGCGATGGCGGACGTGATGTGGATTACGCCGTTACGGGATGGATTGAACCTGGTGGCAAAGGAGTATGTCGCGACACAGGGAATGACTGAGGGCACCGGCGTATTGGTGCTGTCTGAGTTTGCCGGTGCAGCGGCAGAGCTGAGGGGGGCGGTGTTAGCGAACCCCCACGATCCGTCCGAAATGGTCACCGCCTGCTATCTGGCATTGACCATGAAAAAAGCAGAGGCGAAAGGGCGCATCCGGGAAGCTTTCCATGTGGTTGAGCATAACGACATTAGGCAATGGGGCCTGGAATTCCTGGAAGCAGTAGAACAATGTAAACCCAAGACCACTCGCCTGGAAGATAAGACAGAACCCAAAGTGGCCTGAGTCGTGTCCTCAACAAGCGTTTGGTAGGACGGTTAGTTTCAAAAGGTAATGAAAACCGGGTAGCGGGAGCTGTCCGGTTTTTTTGTGATGATTTGTTTTTCCCGTCTCAGTGCAGCACCTTCGGCGACCGCCTGTGAACGTTCGTTCAGCTTATTGTGATCTATACTGAAACCTCGCACCAGACTAATGTCGTTATAGATGTATTTTGGGTTGGTAGAGTGCTGTATTCCGGCACGGAGATGTCGGGTTGCAGTGATAAATGGGTCTAATATTTTGCAGTATTTTCAATCTCATACAACGTTCAAGCTGGTTTTGACATGGGCCGTCCTAAGTCTGTCGAGTTGGGCTTATGGATTCGAGCCGCTGCAATTAGACAGCCACACTGGTGAGGTAAATCTGTCACCTGTGTATCTGGGTGTTTACGAGGATACGGAAGCTGCGCTTTCAATCAGGGACGTTTTAACAAAAGGTAACGAATATTTTTCACCCGTCGAAAATGACATAATCAATTTAGGTCACAGTAGTAGCTCGGTGTGGGCCACCTTCACAGTCATAGATAACGATCCGCAGCATCTGAGTGAAACTCCCTGGTTACTCGAAATCGGTTATCCGCAACTAAAGCGGGTGAATATCTATGTGGTAGCCGATCAGAAGGTCGTTCAGGAATACAATATTGGCTATGGCTTACCCATGGAACAGCGTGAACTTCCGCATCGACTTTTCGTGCAGCCTATTTTATTGGAGCCACAAGTAGAGTATCAGGTATACGTAAATGTAATGCGTAAGAACGGCAGCATTCAGTTGCCGCTGAAACTCTACCGGCCGTCTATCTTCCTTCAGTATGAACTCAGTAACAATTATATCTTTGGGATGCTGTTCGGCATTATGGGTGCCATGATTATTTATAATCTGTACCTGTGTCTTTCTGTTGGTAGCCGGGCTTACTTCTATTACATTCTCTATATTGCCAGCGCCATGATCTCTTTTCTAATGACAACCGGTTATGGCTACTATTTTATCTGGCCCCGGTATCCCGTATTAAATGAGTATATGTTGCAGTTACCCACTTGCGTCGGGGTTATTACCGGCATGCTCTTTGTGCGGCATTTTATCGATGTGAAACGTTACTATATTTTTTTGGACCGCCTCATTTCGTGGATTGTTTACGTCGGATTTGGACTCATTTTATTCCGTTTGTTAACACCTTATTTTCTCAGCGAAACCATTACACTGTATGTCGGCGCGATGAGTATAGTGATGCCGGTGATGACCTATATGTGCTGGAGAAAAGGCTCGCGGCCTGCGGGGTTCTTTTTGCTGGGGTGGGCGATGTTATTTGTCGGCGTGTTTCTATATACCCTCAGCTTGCTTGCCGTCTTGCCATCCAACTCGATTACAAACAATGCGGTTTTTGTCGGCGCGGCGATGGAAACGTTGTTGCTTTCTCTGGGGTTGGCGGATCGCATAAATTCCGAACGCAAGCAAAAATACAGCGCGTTGCAATCGCAGCATGAAACCGTATTGCGTTTGCAGGAGGCCGAACAACGGTTGATGCACCGTGCTTTGCACAGCGGCATAACCGGCTTGCCGAACCGGACCTTTCTAAAAACCCAGATTGAAATGCTGGTTTCCTCCGCGCTACAGACCCAGTTTTCCGTGGTGCTGCTTAATCTTAATAATTTCCACGAATTTAATAAAACGCTCGGCCATTCCAATGGGGATGCCATTTTATATTTGGCAACACAACGGATGAATGCTGCCTGTGAAAAAGAAGGGAAAGTGGTGGCTTTGGAACGGCACAGCGCGGGGGTGCATTTTCTTGCCGGAGTGGAAGGAGTGACTTTTGCTTTGATGCTATCGGATTGTGGAGTGCCGGAAGCACAGCAGGTCGCTTTGCGCTTGCTGCGGGATCTGGAGCGACCTTTTGAATATCAGGGGTTGGCGTTGGATATCGACGCGACGGCGAGTATGGCGTGTTACCCTGAACATGGAACGAACAGTGAAAATCTGATCCGTAATGCTCATATTGCATTGGAAGCTGCCGAAAGCAGCAATGAAAAACTGGCAGTGTATTCTCAACAAATCGACCCTTATAACGAACGACGTATATCGTTACTTGGGGAGCTGCGGCATGCTATTGAAAGCGATCAGTTGCAATTGTATTTTCAGCCACAGATTTCATTGAAAACAAACAAAGTAGAAGGGGCAGAAGTACTTATTCGTTGGATCCACCCGGAATATGGATTTATTCCCCCTGACGAATTTATTCCTTTGGCTGAGCGCACCGGAGTAATTCATGCGTTAACCTACTGGATTTGCCGCCATGCTTTCCAGATAAAATCCAGTTTGACCCGCCAGGGTTTTGATATCGCCTTGTCTATTAATATATCGGCACGTAATTTACAGGATGCCGAGTTTAGCCAGAAGATTCAGCTGTTGGCCGATGAGGAAAATATCTCGCTGCAGGATATCGTAATGGAACTGACGGAGACGGCAGTAATGACCGATCCGGATCATGCACTGAAAATGATGAGTGAGCTTAACGAAGCGGGAATTCGGTTGTCGATTGATGACTTCGGAACCGGTTATTCTTCGCTGTCGTATCTAAAGCGTCTGCCAGTGAATGAAATTAAAATTGATCGTAGCTTTGTAATGGATATGGCGACCAGCGGCGATGATCAGTTGCTCGTCCGTACTACTCTGAGCATGGGGCACAACCTGAGCCTGGTTGTCGTTGCAGAAGGGATTGAAGATGCACCTACCCTGGATTTGTTGAAAGCCATGGGGTGCGATCTGGCCCAGGGCTATCACATCGCCAGACCGATGCCGGTCGACGCGTTCTATAAATGGTTGGGTGATTATGTGGCGGTATTACCGGACATCGATACGGACAGCTCAGGTTCCGCTTGCCTGGATGGTTAGATAGTTGCTCAGAGTTCTTTTCGCTAGATTAGAAAAAGCCGCCAACTCGGATGAGAGATGGCGGCGTACTAAAAAAAGTTAATCAGAACCGATAGCCAATACCGAAGGTAATAACCGGGTAGATATCAAAATCAGAAAGGTCATCCTGTAAATTGGCTTCTTCTGTGCGCAGTTGATTCTGAAATTCGGCGTTGTTCGTTACGTCAATGGTGGTATCGGAGTTCGTATCATAGACGGAACCGGAGGCTGTCAGATTAACCGTGGTCTCGCCTTGAAACAAGACACCGACATCAAGCGAAAGCAGTAGACCGCCGTCGTTACTGGTCGAGTGACCCCAGCCAATTCCTGCATAGGGAGCGAAGCTGTCACCCATACCTATTTCAGCGCTCATGCGGAACTCGTCATTATCGTCAACAACATAAATGTCATCTCCGATTTGGTATTCGCCTGGACCACCGGCAACACCGCTGGCTTCGTTGCCATTGCTGTAGCCACCGATACTGACACGGAATGCACCGCCGAAAGGGTGCCAGTCAAGCAATGCACCGAAGGTGGCTAATTCCAATGTTGCCTGATATTCGATACCGTCTTCGTCCAGGTCGTAATCGTAGTCAAGCTGATTCCCCTGAACGCGGACAGAGAATTTGTCATTGATGATGTAGTCTGCTTCCAGACCCAGGCCCAGGGTTCCGGCTTTGGCTGCTATACCCAGGTTACCGGCTGTTGCAGTTAACGGTGCAGATAGGAACAGTAATCCGGCCAGCCCGTAAGCCGCAAACTCTGGTTTTATTCTATAGCTCATGTACTTCTTATCCTCATAAGCGATTTAACGTGGGGGTTGATTTAAGAATAGGTTGGCAGGTGGAGTTTGTCGATTGAGCGTCGGCGATTGCCTGCTGCAGTCGGTTAAGCAGACGATTTTGTTATTCAAGAGGCTAGCTGAGTCGCTGGTTAATTGACGGTGGTGATGGAGGCGCTGGCCCGGCGTCAAAAAAAGTGACAGAAATGTCCGAGGTTAAACGCATATTCAGATAGATTGGTGCTGCGACGTAATAACAGAGGTGCTTTTTAGAAGCGAACAACGGTGTTATTTAAAAAAGGAGAACCCGATAGTATTTCCAGCTAAACAGTAGCAGATCAGGGCAGTGGCCTCCGGGAAAGCAGAAAAATCCGGAGACCGGCTAATAGTGAATCTGTGAGAATCGAATCTAGATCAGGCGGCAATTGGGGTGTTCACCACATCAGATCATCCGGAACCTGAAAATCGGCGTAGGGGTCTTCCTCAGCTTCATCTTGTTTGGTCTGGGCGCGCGTGTTTAATAAAAGGATGGTGGTTTGATCCCGCTGCTGAACCTTTTCGGCTACCGCAGCGGCCACCAACTCGTATTGCCCCTTCAATATGGCAATGGCGATCTGGCCGTTCTCCAATTGCTTTTGTTGCTCCCCGCTGACATAAATCTTTTTAATGCTCTTGCCATCAACAAACTGAAATCCGATATCGCCCTTGCCCCGATCAATTTTATTGGTTTCAATGAGCTGTACGATTTGTGCGGCAATGGCTTTTTGTTCTGCTGCCTGTTTGGCTTTATGATTACGCTCGCGGTCCTTTTCGGCCTTTTCTGCTTGTGCTTTCTGCGCCAGAATTTTCGCTTCATCCACTACTTCGGCCTGGCCTTTGCGTGCCAGCTTGGCCTGTTTCTTCTTTTCTTTATCAAGTCTTTTTGCTTTTTTTGAATCGACCATTCCGGCCTTCAGCAACTGATCTTGTAGCGATGCCATGGTGTTCCTCCATGCAGTTTGGCTTCTGTCATTCTATTGAACTGATGATAACTGGTGCGCCAGGAATTCATCGTAGGTGCCCTGGAAATAGTTGAGCTTTTTCTGTTTTATCTCAATTACCTGATTTGCGAGGGAGGATACAAATTCCCGGTCATGACTGACAAAGATCAGTGTTCCTTCGTAATGCTCAAGCGCGAGGTTCAAGGCTTCAATCGCTTCCATATCCAAGTGATTGGTGGGCTCATCCAGAATTAGGACATTGTTATCCATCATCATTAGTTTTCCAAACAGCAAACGGTTCTTTTCCCCACCGGAGCAGACCCTTACCTGTTTATTGAAATCATCGGCTGAAAACAGCAGCCTTCCCAGGGTCGCACGTACCACCTGATCGTCGTGACGCGGTTTACGCCATTGTGCCATCCAGTCAAACAGTGTCATATCCATATCGAAATCGGCACTGCTGTCCTGCGGGCAATATCCCAGCGTGGCATTTTCTGCCCACTTGATGGTGCCTTGTGTGGGTGATAACTCGTTGATCAAGCAGCGCAACAGTGTGGTTTTACCTGCTCCGTTTTCGCCGATAATGGCCAGCCTTGTGCCCGCTTCCAGAATTAATTCACCTTGGCTGAACAGCGCCTCGTTCTCATAGGCAAATGCCAGATCTTCAAGGATCAATGCCTGCCGGTGCAGTTTTTTATCCTGATTGAACCGGATATAGGGAGACACACGACTCGAGGCTTTGATCTCATCCAGCGTTATTTTTTCAATTTGCTTGGCGCGCGAGGTGGCTTGTTTAGCTTTAGACGCATTGGCAGAAAAGCGGCTGACAAATTGCTGCAAATCGGCTATCTGGGCGGATTTTTTGGCGTTCTGGGATTGCATGCGTTCGCGGGCTTGGGTTGACGCGGTCATGAAATCATCGTAGTTGCCGGGGTATACCGTTAGTTCGCCGTAATCAATATCCGCCATGTGGGTGCAGACTGCATTCAGGAAATGGCGGTCGTGAGAGATAATCACCATGGTGCTTTTGCGTTCGTTGATGACGTCCTCCAGCCAGCGGATTGTGTCGATGTCCAGGTTGTTGGTGGGTTCGTCCAGCAACAGGATATCCGGATCGGAGAACAAAGCCTGGGCCAGCAAAACACGCAGTTTCCAACCCGGAGCCACTTCGCTCATTGGGCCGAAATGAAGGCTTTGATCAATGCCCGCGCCGATCAGTATTTCCCCGGCCCGGCTTTCCGCCGTGTAACCATCCATTTCTGCAAACTGGGTTTCCAGCTCCGCGACTTTCATGCCGTCGTCTTCCGTCATTTCCGGCAGTGAATAGATGCGGTCGCGTTCCTGTTTTACTTCCCATAGTGCCGTGTGTCCCATAATCACCGTGTCGACTACGCTGTATTTTTCAAACGCGAACTGGTCCTGGTGCAATTTACCCACTCGTTCGTTAGGGGTGATCGACACATTGCCGGACGTGGCGGTCAGACTGCCATCAAGAATTTTCATGAACGTGGATTTACCACAGCCATTGGCACCGATGAGACCATAGCGGTTACCGCCACCAAATTTGACGGAGATGTTCTCAAAAAGTGGTTTAGCACCAAACTGCATGGTGATGTTCGCGGTAGAAATCAAAGGGTTAGTCCTGCTTTTAAGTGAATGCGTGTCTCGAAGGGGAGGGCGGCAAAGAGTTGACCGTTAGTCTAAATTAGTTAGCTACCAGCTCGGCTGATCCGCGCAGGTAAAACGGGCGCAAATATACCATATGCATAGTGACGGTAAAAGGTGGTCATTAGAAGGAGGGTGAAAAGCCCTCCATTGGCAGGAGGGCTTTTTTCTTGCAGGTGGTAATTGGGATTAAATTGCGGTCAAAGTAAAGCGCTGGCTTGCTGCATCACTGCACGTTGCCTGCACTACACTACCGCCATTGGTTTTGCTTTGCGCATCCAGGCACATACCGCTGTGGCGGGCGACTACCTGGTATTTATTGCCTTTGGGTACTAATTTCCATTGCTGGCTTGCGCGATCGTTTGTGCAGGTCCACTGAATGACATTGGCACCGGAGCGGCTGCTACTCCAGGAGACATTCAGGCAAGCCTGAGTACTGACGCCTTGCAACGTTGCGAAGCCGTTGCCCACGCTGGATAACTGCCACTGCTGTTTGGCAGCCTGGGTGCAGTTCCACTCTACGACATCGTTCATGCCCCAGCCGGATTGATAGATGTCCAGGCAGCGTCCGCTCGATGCCACCTTCAACGTGTAGCGTCCGTCTTTAACTGTGGGGTTTGTGCCTGGACCCGGATCGGTGGGTTCTGTGGGATCAGTGGGTTCGACCGGATCGGGCGGAGTCGGGTCTGTATTGCCGTTGGGAATGACGGTGGGGCGGAAGTTAGCAAGCGATGTTTTCACGTTATTGATCGCTTTGGCTGCGTCAGCCTCATCCGCCTGGCCTTCAGCCACACCACATGGGTAGCCACGGCATTGTACTCGTGGGTTGGAGAACACCGACATTTTGCTGGCGCGATAATACCATTCATAGGTCATCAATGTGCCGAACGCACCGTTCACGCCGTGACCCAGCGCATATCGATATTTGGCACCGGCTGTATCGCCCTGTGCCCGTGAGTGGTTCAGGCCCATATTGTGGCCCAGCTCGTGAGCAAGGGCTGCGGGTCCACAGGTTGCACCGAGCACATTGAATGCATAATTAGCATCAACGGCAAGGTAGCCGACACCACAGTTGCCTGTTTCATGCAGTTGGGTAACGAAGTCGGCACCGACTCTGTTGCGCTTTTCCGCTACCGTTGATGATCTCAGAATGTTATCCAGAACACGGCTCATGCTGGTGCCGGTCTCGTTGTGTTTTTCCACACCGACAACCCGCAGTTGCAGATCAACCTGACTATTTTTGTACATCGTATTGATCTGATCTTGCCAGGATTTCATTACGACAGCCGGCTCGCCCTTGAGCTGAGATGCGCTGGCATCATCATACAAAACCAGTAAATCGATTTGTGCCGCATGGCCCGCTTGCGCGATACCCCCGAACACGACAGCGGCAAGGCCTGCCTTAAGGTGGTGGCTGATACCTTTGTCCATGGTTATAACTCCTTTAAATGGTTTGGGTCAGTTACGTTGTAATTTGGTTTTTTTTATAGGTAATGGATGTTGTTTTAATGGGTTTCCGGAATGACGTAATCCGGTTTGTTTTCGTCAAACTTAAACAGAGTGGACGCATTCGCAATCCAGCCCTGCTCTCCTACAGCCTCAATCACAAAGTGACCTTCCGGTGTGAAAATTCCACCGGAAACGATAGCTTGCCCTGATGTGATTGTTACCGAATAAGGCGAGCCGGACTCGCTGGAAACGTCTCCCAGCTCATCCATTAATTGTCCGTTCCAGGTGACACTGCCGTCTGAATTAACAACCGCCTGGGTAATTTCCGCCTGATAAGTTTTGCCCGTTTGATTGATGGGTATGTCCAGCTGATCTCCGGCAACCAGTGAATCCAGTTTTAGCCGTTTGAACTGGATAAATTCGCGGCCGTCACCGATTTCTTCATCGCTAAGGGCCAGTTCGTCCCCCGGCTTGTCACTGGCTTCCCAGGCACTTTCCTCAAACAAGACCTGCTTAACTTCTTCCGGGTCGTATGTTTTTCCTGCGCTTCGGCCATTCATTTCATGCAGCCGCATATCCAGGTCGGGGTAGTCTTCGTTGAGTGCTGCAATCGAATCCGCTTCGTCGGCGTCGTTGGCGCCGTCGGTTTTAGCCATATGTTTGATCGACGGCGGTGGCTTGTTGGCAGCAGCAAGCGCATTGACGGGTTCGCTAGTAACCACCTGCTCATCTGCTGCACCCGGTTGATGTTGAATGGCAATCGGTTGTTCTGACTTGGTTGCAGCGGTGGGCAGTGCGCCGCGTCCCCACCATATTACTGCTGCAACCACGAATGAAATCGCGCACAAAGTAGAAAGAATGAGTCGCATAAGTAGTCCGTTAATAAGCTGCTGTTTGGAAGTTAGCGTCTTGCTCGCTGAAAGGTCGACGGAAAGTTTTTGGGTGTCGACCGGATTGGTAGTGGGCCGATTATCCTGGATATATCGCTGCAATGACGTCGACACACTTCACACTATTGGATTTAAATAAGGTTGCCATGGATCCGGTTTAATGATTAAACCGCAAGAGCTGTAAGTTAACCTGTATCAATTGGCCTGTTCGCCGTCATTGTTCCATGCGAAGAAATTCTGCAGCTTCAGATATCAATAATTACCGACGTTTCTGAGGGGCTAAATACGGGGTTATGCATGGCTGGACTGGTATAGATCGGTTATCTTTAACGCAATGATTGTTATCAATGACACAGGGAGAGACGAATGGTATTTCGTTTAACAGTACCAATGCTGACTGTTTTGGCTTTATTCATGCTCACGGCGTGTGAGGAAACGGAACAGCAAGCCAAGCCGGTGCCCGAAGTCCTGGTCTTGCCCGCAGAAAAACACGCCTATCAACCCAACGCGAGCTTTAACGCCAGAATTCAATCGCGCAGCGATGTCTCGATTAAGGCACAGGTAACAGGCAAGCTCATCGCGCTGCACTTCACTGAAGGAGATCAGGTTGAGGCCGGTGCTAAATTATTCGATATTGATCCGGCACCATTCCGGGCAGCGGTGAACAAGGCTGAAGCGGATCTGGCCAAAGCCAAGGCGAGTGACGCGAACGCTTCCCGAAACTATAAGCGGGGCAAAACATTGGTAAAAGACGGTTATATCTCGGGTGCTGAGTTGGATAACCTGGAATCCGCCATGCAGGAAGCGCAAGCCGCTGTAAAATCCGCTGAAGCCGCCCTGGAGAGCGCTAAAGTCGATCTGGAATACACCACCATAACTGCGCCGCAGGCAGGGCGTTTGGGGCGCTCTATCCACGCGGTGGGTGATGTCGTCGGGCCGCAATCGGGTGCTTTGACAACGTTAGTAGGACAGAACGACATGGACGCTGTGTTCCAGCTGCCAGAGGCCCTGATAGTGGCAACCAGGGCGCGCAAGCCGGGTCAGCCGAGCGCCAAGGACATTGAGGTCGTGTTGACGTTACCGGACGATTCCAGGTATAGCGAAACGGGTACCCTGGATTATTTTTCCAACCGGGTGGACACCGCCACAGGGACCGTGGAGGTGCGGGCACGAATGGCGAATCCGGAGGACGTCCTGCGCCCGGGAATGTATGTAAGGGCAACTTTAAGGGTTAAAAAACCCATTTCCGTATTAATGGTTCCGCAATCCGCTGTTCAGGTCGACCAGCAGGGAACCTATGTGCTGACCGTCACCGACGCGAGTGAAGTAAGCCGGGTCAATGTAACCACCAGTGAGCGGGTGGATGAAAATGTGGTAGTGACTGGAGGTTTGGAAGAAGGGGCATCAGTCATTATTCGGGGTGTCCAGAAAGCGCGGCCGGGCGACACCGTGAAGACCGCGCCCTATCAACCTGCCACTCAGGCAACGGATGGGGACGCCTCGTGATCAGCAAAACCTTTATCGAGCGTCCTAAATTTGCCATGGTGATTGCATTGGTCATCACGTTGGCCGGGTTGGTGTCTCTGCAATTGCTGCCGGTATCCGAATATCCTGAGGTGGCACCACCGCAGATTTCGATAAGAGCGAGTTGGCCTGGAGCCTCGGCTGCCGTAATGGAAGAAAGCGTGGGTCAGGTTATCGAGAATGTCGTTAATGGTGTGGAAGGTATGGAGTACATGTCTTCCGGCTCCTCCAATGATGGCAGCTATAGATTAACGATTACGTTTGGCGTGGGTGACGATGCGGATATGGCGCTGGTGCGGGTACAAAACCGGGTGGCCTTGGCGGAGCCCAGTTTGCCCGCGGATGTGCGCAATCAAGGGCTAACGATTTCCAAAATATCGCCTGATATTCTGTTTACTATCAATTTGTATTCACCGGATCAAAGCCTGGATATTTTGTTTATTGCCAACTACACCATGATCAATATTCAGAATAGCCTGAAACGGGTGCCGGGGGTTTCCGACGCCACCACATTCAGCACCGCTGATTATTCCATGCGGTTGTGGCTTGACCCCTCAAAAATGACGGCGCTCAACATTACATCCGACGATATCGCTGCTGCGCTACGGGAGCAGAATGTGCAGGTTCCGGCGGGTCGCATCGGAGCCCCTCCTTCCGATGGCAATAGGAGCACAGAATATACGTTGCAGGTAAAAGGCAGGCTTACAGACGCAAAAGAATTTGAAAACGTGGTGCTGCGGGTGTCCGATGAAGGCGCTGTAGTGCGGCTGAAGGATGTGGCGGAGGTCAAGCTGGGGCAATTGGATTACAAAGTGAATTCTACTTTCATGGGGGCACCGTCCACCACGGTGGCTATCTATTTGTTGCCCGGCGCTAACGCTTTGATCACCGGCGACGCGGTGAAAGCGGAACTGGAACAACTTAAGAAGCGCTTTCCTAAGGGGTTGGATTATCAAGTCGGTTATGACACCACGCGTTATGTGGAAGTGTCGGTAAAACAGGTCACCACTTCGCTGTTTATGGCCGTGGGGCTGGTTGTGTTAATCACCTTTGTATTTCTCGGTAACTGGCGTCCGACGCTGGTACCGACCATTGCGATTCCCGTTTCACTTATCGGCACCTTTGCGGTCTTGTTGCTGCTGGATATGAGTATTAATACGGTGACACTATTCGGATTGATTTTAGCGATCGGGATTGTCGTAGATGATGCCATATTGGTGGTAGAAAACACCGACCGGATCCTGCGCGAGAATCCGCAATTTTCTACCAAACAGGCGGTTATGAGGACCATGGAAGAAGTGAGCAGTCCGATCATCGCCACTACGCTGGTCCTGTTGGCGGTGTTTGTGCCGGTAGCGATGTTGCCAGGTATCACTGGCGTAATGTACAACCAGTTCGCAGTCACTATTTGTGTCGCAGTGGTGTTGTCTTCGGTAAATGCCCTGACGTTAAGCCCAGCTGTGGCTAGCCTGGTATTACGTCGCACAGCGGACGCGGCTTGGTTTGCGCGGTTCAACAGTGGTTTTGGCAGCGTTACCAATGGGTATAGTCGCTTGGTGCGTGCATTGCTAGTTCGTAAAAGTATTGTTGTCGTGTTCTTTGTAGTCGCTATGTCATTGCTGTATTGGGGCGTTAATGTCATTCCCTCCGCATTCGTTCCCGTTGAAGATAAAGGGGTTTTGATGTTGAACGTGCAATTGCCAGATGCCGCCTCTCTGCAACGCACTAATCAGGTAATGGAAAAAATGGCCGATCTGCTGGAGCAGGATGCGGCAATCGAAAGCACCACTTTGATCACCGGTTATTCCATCTTGTCTGGTGCTGCCCAGAGCAACAGCGGGCTTGGCTTTATCGTGTTAAAACCGTGGCAACACCGGCCGGAGTTGAAAGATCTTAATTTTGCAGTGGCAGCGCGGATTAATAGCATGGCGTATAAAGCGATTCCGGAAGCACTGGTGCAGGTTTTTCCGCCGCCTTCCATACCGGGAATGGGCGCGGTCGGCGGACTGGAGTTGGTGGTGGAAGATACCCAGGGGCGTTCCCATGAGGCATTGGCCGGGGCCATCCAATCGCTGGCCGCAGTTGCAAATCAGTCCCCCTTGCTGGAAAACGTTTACACCACCTTCCGTGCGAATGTTCCCCAATACCTTGTGAATATTGACCGCGAAAAAGCGAAAGTGCTTAACGTATCTCTGACCTCAATCTTCTCGACTCTGCAGTCTCAGCTCGGTTCTTCCTACATCAATGATTTTTCTCAATTCGGACAAACCTATCGGGTGATGATGCAGGCCGAGTCGGACTTCCGCTCCAGCATCAGTGATGTTCAGCAGCTGTATGTGCGTTCAGCCAGTAACGATATGGTACCGCTATCAACGTTAATCAGTATTGAGCCGGTGCTGGGGCCGGATGTGGGTAACCGGTATAACCTATACCGCTCGGCGATTTTACGGGCTGCTGCGCCCGACGGGGTGTCCAGTGGCGAAGCCATGGCAGAGCTTGAGCGTGTTGCCCGGGCACAGTTGCCAGACGGTTACCAGATTGAATGGACCGGTATGAGCTATCAGGAACAAAAAGCGGGTAATCAGGCAATGATTGCTTTTGCCTTGGCGATGATCTTCATTTATTTGTTTTTGGTCGCGCAATACGAAAGCTGGTCGATCCCTGCTGCGATTATCTTGGTGGTTCCGCTCGCCGTGGCGGGCGCGATAGGCGGTTTGTTACTGGTCAAGCAAATCGGCATCCCGCAATTGGGCGAACTCAATCTTTTCGCGCAGGTGGGGCTGGTTTTGTTGATCGGCCTGGCTGCGAAGAACGCGATTCTGATTGTTGAGTTCGCACTGGAAATGCGGGTTAAGAAAGGCCTTTCAATAATGGAAGCCGCGGCTGAGGCAGGCCGCATGCGTTTTCGTGCAGTTTGCATGACAGCATTGTCGTTCGTGCTGGGTATTCTGCCCCTGGTGTTCGCGTCCGGGGCCGGCATGTTTTCGCAAATGTCGCTGGGTAACTCCGTGTTATGGGGTATGACCGCTGCGCTGGTGCTGGGTACGCCGGTGATCCCGGTATTTTTTGCGATGATCCAGGGCATGAGGGAGCGGGTAAAAGGCGGGGCGTCGGGTCAACGGTAAAGTGCTGGCTAAAGCGCGCATTGTTATGGCTTGGATGCATACCATAGGAGGCTGGATGCAGTGGCGAAAGCCGGTGAATTTGATATCGCTTCGATTCGGCTTTTTATATACTCGATATTTCTCGCTGTTTTCGGAAGCGTTTTTATCGTTTTGAAATATGCGTGTGTGTAATTCTCGAATGAATAATAAATACATAAAATCAAAAAAAGACAGGGAATGTCATTGTTATGAGTGCTATATCAAAAATAAAAAATACCGTCGTGTTGTATGTACAGTTAATATTGATGACTGCATCAGTATTATTAATCGCAGCTTGCGATTCGAAAACAGAAACGGTGGTGAGCGGCATCCCTGATGCAGAAAACCTGTTCTTTACTCCGGACGGCAGGCTATTTGTGTCAGGCGGGGAGAATGTATTTGAAATTTTTAAAAATCAGCATGGTCGCTACGATAAGCTGGACGCGTTTCACGAAAGTTGCTTGGTGGAGGGTCTTGCGCAGAGCGGTGAATATATTTACGGAGTCTGCTCCAGAACCCGGATTCCGGAACTGCTTGACTCGTATTTGATAGCAAGCAAAATCGAGCCTTTTGGTGCTCATCAGATCGATCCGGATCTGCCGGGGTTGCACCCCACTATGAATCTGGAAATCATAAGTCCACTTAGTGAGATTACCATCCCGAACGGAGTGGCGGTGGATGCGGCCGGCGATTTGTACATAGCCGATTACGGTGCACCCAGGGTTTTCAAGGTCACCTTTAACGGTCCTTTGGAAGTCAACAGTATATCCACCTGGAAGCGTGCGCCGGGCATGCTGTTCAACGGTTTGAAATGGAAAGATGATGATTTGTACTTTACCGCTCAACACCGGCTAACCACCGGGGTGTTGGGGCGCATCAAGCAATATAGCGATGGCACACCCGGTGATGTGGAGGTTCTATTCGAGCGCAAGCAAGCGGTCCTGGACGACTTATTGCCCTATGACGGTGGCTTTCTGATAGCCGATTACCTGAAAGGGTCGGTGTTGTTCTGGCAGTCGGGTTCATTGCAGTCAGAAACAGAGGGACAAACTTTCTTTGCTCCTACCGCAATAGCCCAGACACAAGGGCCGCTGTTCGAGCCAGACGCCTTCTTGGTCACCGAGAAGGGCGTTATTGGCGACTTTAACTCCTCATACGGCAATAAACTGGGTATTTTCTATCCTCAGTTTTAAAGCCGGAATGCCAATGTCTCCCGGGTACCGGGCATTTCAACGCAAACCCGGTACGGGCCGAATTGATAACCCTAACAACACCAATATGACCAACAGCTTTCGATTCGTCGGCTAAGATTAATTGAGCAGGAGTCATAACAAGAGAGCTGGAATGTTGGTGCAACAAAGTAATTCGGTTGACGATTGGGTAGCCCTTCTCGATGAGGAGCACATGCCCGCCCTTGCGGAGACGGTTCAGAAACTCAATAAGCTGACCTCCGATGACGACGCGAGGGTTTCGCAGCTCACGGAGCAAATCTTAAAAGACCCCAGTCTGACTTCGCGGGTTTTGCAGATCTCCAATAGCGTAGTCTACAAAGGCTTTGGCGGTAATATTAAGACTATTACCTATGCCATCGTCATGCTGGGTTTTACTACGGTGCGCGATATATCCCTGTCCATGCAGATCCTCGACAACGTTTTGAAGCGTAACCCATCTCAGTACCTGATGGCCCAGATCGCCAATTCGTTTCACGCAGCTATGCAGGCGCGGAGCATGTTAGCTGGCGCAAAAACCCCGGATCAGGAAGAGATTTTCATATCCACTTTACTGCTGCATTTTGCAGAGCTGGCCATGTTATCGCGAGACGATGAGATCAGCCGCCAATTAAATGAGTTGTTGAGTGAGGAGGAGGTGTCCGTCAATGACGCTGCCAGGGAAGTGTTGGGTTGCAGCTTTGATCAAATCTCGCTGGCCTTGGCCAGGCATTGGGAGTTGGGCGGCATATTGATTGAAGCGCTAAACAAAGTGGGAACGCCCAGCAAATCAGCCCAGGCTGTTCTATTGGCCGATGAATTAAGCCAGGTAGCCGGATTAGGTTGGAACGCAGAACCGGTCAAAGCCGTGGTGAATAAGATTGCAAAATACCGCAACATCAGCGTTAGCGACGCGCTCGACGAGATTAAGCGAACCGCTGATCTGTCACAAGAGTTGGCGGTGCAATACGGCGCAGCGAAAGTTCGCCATTTAATACCCGGTTCAGACGTTCTGGCTCCCGTAAACGAGCCAGAACTAATCAAACCTGTTTCCAATGGCGCGCGGGACAGCGTGCAACACGAACCAGACAAAGTCGGAGATGTTCAGTTGCAGATGGATATAATGCAGCGGCTCAATGCTTTGATCGCCGAAAGAAGAATGGATGTCAACGCTATGTTGGGGCTGGTTATGGAGGGAATGTGCAATGCTGTTGGTATGGAGCGGGTGGTGATGGCACTGGTCACTAAAGACCGAAAGCAACTTCTGCCTAAACTGTTTAAAGGGCAGGTCGATGATCAGTTCAAGGCCCGGTTTAATCTGCTCCTGAACGAAGAAAATGTATTTACCTCGGCGATTATGCTGTCCCAGCAGTTTTGGATGGGGTCAAAACTCATGGCGGGGCGCAGTTATTTACACACCGAACAAATCCAGCAAGCGGTAGGCTACCACGAGTATTTTGTTGTCCCTATCATTGTTTCGCGCAAGCCAATCGGTGTGTTCTATGCCGATCGTGCGGTGTCTGGCACAGGTTTGAATGAACAGCAATATGCCGGCTTCTCTATGTTGGCACAGCAAGCGGGAATGGCGATATCTGCAAATCAGGCGGGATAAATCCCGATAGTATCCGAGGGGTTTTGTATGTAGACAACACTGGTGTACACTAGTGGCATAATAACAAATTATCAGTGGTCTGCATTTCATGTCTCGACGTAAACTTCTCATTATTGGCAGCATTGTCCTGCTGTTAGCGGCGCTGGGAATAGCCGCTTATAACTTCATGCCTTCCCAGGAACCCACAGTGACACTCCCCGGTATTTCCTATTCGGTGGCCGAATCGAATGTCGGCGCCTTATTGGAATTTTCCGAAGCCAAAGAGGTGCTGGAACGCCATATCCCCGGCATTGCTGAATTGCGTCAGATTGAAGTGGCGAAAGCCTTGACCCTGAAAGACATTCAGCCCTACTACCCAGACAGAATCACCGACGCCAAATTGGCCGCCATTGATGACGAATTGAAAGAGCTGAAAGGTTCGGGGGTCGTGGTCTATACCTCGGGCTCTACACTGGTGGGCGTGATATTGGACGATCCGGAGGCTCGGGATATTGTGGATAAGCATCTGCCGGGCTTTTCAACTCATCCGGATATCGGTCAGGGACGGGGCTTCACCCTCAACTTTATGCAGAAGTTTGATCGGGAAGCGATGTCCGATGAAAAGCTGGCGAAAATTAATGCCGACTTTGAAGCGTTGGCCAAATCAAGGGCGGGATTGTAATGACAGCCATTAAATTTACGGTCAACGGGCAGCCAAAATCTCTGGATATTGATCCCTCAACCCCCTTGCTGTGGACTTTGCGTGACCACTTGAGCATGACGGGCACAAAATTTGGTTGTGGTGTCGGAATGTGCGGTGCCTGCACTGTGCACTTTAACGGCGCCGCGGTGCGCTCCTGCCAGATCCCGGTGCAGGCGGTGTCCGATGCTGAAATCACAACGATTGAAGGCTTGTCGGAATCCGGAGACCATATCCTGCAGACGTTGTGGGTTGAGCTTAATGTGCCCCAGTGTGGCTATTGCCAGGCCGGAGTGTTGATGGCGGCGGCGGAACTGCTGAAGCGCATACCAGACCCCACAGACGAAGAAATTGACGCCCAACTATCCAATATTTGTCGTTGTGGCACCTATCCGCGCATCCGTGCAGCGATCCATCGTGCGGCACAGGAGACAAAAGCATGAATCCTGATTATCTGATGCGAAAATACCGGCAGGGCAAGCTGCTGAATCCGGCGATGTCCCGGCGTAAATTTCTGATTTCTGCCAGCGTACTGGCTGGCGGCTTATCGCTGCAATTGATTCCCTCCAATTCAAATGCAGCTGCCTCGAAGGCAGCAACCCCTGATGCCGCCGCGGATGAGTTTTCGCCGTGGCTGAAGATTTTGCCCGACGATACGGTTGTTGTTTCTGTGCCAACTCCGGAGATCGGCAACGGGTCTTCTACCCAACAGGCGATGAACATCGCCGAGGAATTGGAATGTGCGTGGCAGAATGTCAAAGTTGAATTTGCATCCTATAGCCGGGAACACCAGCAGCCAGGCAGTTACGCGGTCGGTCTGCAGCCCTTTTTTGGTGGTCACAGCACCGATCACGATCGCATGCCTTATACCCTGCAGCTGGGTGCCAGTGCGCGCGAACGGCTAAAGCTAGCGGCGGCCAAACGTTGGGGAGTGCCGGTCACGGATGTGGTGGCCCGTGACAGTGTGCTGAGTCATAAAGCGAGTGGCCGTACGCTGCGGTTTGGCGAAGTGGCGCAAGAGGCCGCCGGGGTGGAGCTGAGTGCCGAGCCTTCGCTGAAACCGCAGGCAGAATGGCGCCTGTTGGGTAAAACCAAACCTCATAAGCTGCAGCTTCCGGAAGTGGTGAAAGGCACCGCTGTCTATGGTATTGACGTCACCCTGCCGGGAATGGTGTATGCCGCTATCCTGCAGTGTCCGGTGCATGGCGGGCTGTTGAAAAGCCACGACCCGAAAGCCGTGCTGGATATGCCAGGAGTTAAAGCCGTGGTGGTAATTGACCCCGCAGGTCGCGTGGGATCGCCGGTACAGGCAGACCCGACATTCGGGTTTGAAGGCTCTGAATGTCACGGTGGGGTCGCGGTGATTGCCGAGCACTACTGGCAGGCGAAAAAAGCTCTGGATGCGTTGCCGGTGGAGTGGGATCTGGGTTTGGGTCCATTCTGGTCTTCCGAGGAAAAAATACACCAACGTCAGGACCGTGTGCTTGAACAGTGGTCCGGCTCCGCGCTCACCAAGGCCGGCGACGTCTCGGTACCGGCAGCCAAAACGGTAGAAGCCACCTATCGCACACCCTTTTGTGAGCATGCGGCAATGGAGCCGCTGAACGGCACGGCGATCTATACGAAGGATGGGCTTGAGTTCTGGCACCCCACACAAGATATGCAGCAGGCTTTCTGGGTGGCGGTTGACGAAAGTGGGCTGCAACCCGACCAGGTTACCTTTCACCAGACCCTGGTTGGGGGTGGCTTCGGACGCCGTGTTATCGGTGATGATGTTCGGGCTGTGGTGGCCATTGCCCGACAGTACCCGGGTGTGCCGGTGAAAGTGATCTGGTCGCGGGAAGAAACCACTCGTCAAGGTTCGTATCGAACCCCGGTTGCTGCTCGCTATAAAGCGGGCCTGGATGAGCAGGGTGCATTGATTTCATTGCAGGGTGAGACCTGTTTTAGCGGTATGGAACTGAGCCTGGGTTACAGTGATATGGTTTATGCGGCCAGTGGCGCAATACCGAACATGCGATTGGCCACCAGTAAGCTGCTCACCCATATTGCCACCGGAGCTTATCGTGCTCCTTGCTACAATTCTCATGCCTTCACCGTGGAAAGTATTATTGATGAGTGTGCTGTCGCCGCCGCTGCTGACCCGTTGGATTTTCGCCTTAAATTGCTGGAAAACTGGGACCCGGCCTGGTCGGATTGCCTTAACATCGCAGCCCAAAAGGCAAGCTGGGGTGAGTCCTTGCCGAAGGGACAGGGACGCGGAATCGCCATCAGCAACTGGCCACATTCCGGCTCAAAGCAGGCCGGTTCTACTGTTTGCGCGGTGGCACATGTTGAGGTGAGTCAAGCGGGTGAGCTCAAGGTGCACCGTATCGATTTCACCTTTGACTGCGGTCGTATCGTGAATAAAGACGCTGTGATGC
Source organism: Ketobacter sp. MCCC 1A13808 (assembly GCF_009746715.1). Classification (NCBI taxonomy): domain Bacteria; kingdom Pseudomonadati; phylum Pseudomonadota; class Gammaproteobacteria; order Pseudomonadales; family Ketobacteraceae; genus Ketobacter; species Ketobacter nezhaii. The sequence continues at coordinate 74,566 of NZ_VRKW01000006.1, read as the reverse complement.
AACAGCTCCAGGGCGGAATCGTATTCGGCCTGAATATGGCGCTCAACGAAGGCTTAACCATTAAAGATGGCGCCATCATGGAGGGCAACTTTGACGGTTTGCCTCTACTCAAAATGGCCGATATTCCGGAGATCAATATTCACTTCGATGCGCTTTCGGGACACGATCGCTTCGCGATTATTGGCGAAGCGCCAGTGGGTCCTGTTGGCCCCGCGATCGCCAATGCTATATATCAGGCTACCGGAAAGCGGGTGCGGAGCATGCCTTTTCGGAAACAGGATTTGAGTTGGTCTTGAGCTCGGCCCGGATTCAGGAAAAAACGAATCGCGGTTAGAGCAGGCATAAAAAAGGTGAACTGATATCAGTTCACCTTTTTCAATTGGTGGGGGGAGTGGGACGCCGGTTTGGTTCCCACAATAGGAGCTGAATTAGTCCCTCAATTGCTTTAGTAAGCTAATGAGGGTTTATGCTTACGCAAGAGCTTCGGAACCCTGTTTGTCAGAAGCTAGCAGAAACTCGGTTGACAATTGGCCTTGTTCGGGCGCTTCACCATTGAACGAAATTTGATATCCCATTGCCTCATAGCTTTTCTCCCGTTTGTTGAACATTCGTTGCCACATAGGGAGCGAGCAATCGACATAATCGTAAATGGTGACACGGTCTTTGCCATCCGACTCTCGGTGAATACGCCCGGCATACCGAGCCAGTGAACCTTTCCATGCAATGGGCATGGCTAAGAACAGCGTATCTAGTCTTGGCAAATCAGCTCAGACGCGCGCATTGCGCCTTTTAAAACGACTGAATCGATATCTCTATCGAGTAGCATGGCATTGATTGTTTCTGAGCTTGACGAGTGACTTGGTGGCTTTCAGTTTAGTGTCACGTTCACGCTGATCGTCTAATTGAACTTCGATCTTATTCTCGGTTAACAACTCTAGCGCTTCGTCTAAGCAACCGCGAGGTATCGCCAAGTCTATTCGAGCACAGGAAATAAATCTCGGAATACCATGAGTTGAAAACCGGAGAGCCTGTGGTTTAAAGAATACAGTGTTTGAAAAGCTCGCGATTCGCCTTAACCTTGCTACTAATTCGCTCGGTAATGCGCTTAAATCAAAATAAACATGGTTTGCGAGAGTGACGGATACCTTTTTCGGTGGGCTTTCCAATAAGAGCGGTTTTGCCTTGGCGGTCATCTCCCACGGTGGGCGATTCTCTATAACCTCTTGTTCTTTAAATAACGTAGAGTTTGGTGAAATTTGTGTCAGTAGCTTTGTCAGTCTGCTGTGTGAAATAGACTCCATATTCGCTAGATGTTGCCATTGGCCTTTATCAAAATCGGCGGCGAGAAAATAGCAGGTGTTATCGTGCATCAAAGGATAAAGGCCAACGACTTGTTGCCCAGCTTAGCGGCGATAAATGATCTGGTCATTTAACTCTGTGAACTGACGGTGATTGCAATCCTGACATTTGATGCGAGGCTTATGACAGATCCCCTGTACCCACTCGTTGTTGCAGGCAACAGAGTAACCACTGCGACCTTGTTTGTTTTGCCAGCGGTATGCAAAAATATCGGTTCGGCCTCGAAACAGCCCTCTGAAGAGGGCAATCTTTTGGTCTGGCGAATATAGGGGCGAGTCTGATGTATTCGGTGAAGGTTGCTGGAGTTGCTCTCTGAGAGCTAGAAGCTGCTTTTTCTCCTGCTCAAGCTGTGCGAGCCGAGCGTCAATCTCGGTTGTGCTTTCAAATCTATCACTCTTAAGCATGCGCTTGAGGTGGTTTGATTAAGGATTCTGCCGGAATACCCAAACCTTTATGCAGCTTCCAGATCATTTTTAGCGTGAGCGATCGTTTGTAGTTGAGAATCTCATAGACTCGGTTGCTTTTACCAATCATTGGCTCAAGGTCTTTTACGGTTAATCCTTTGCGCTCCATCTCGAATTTGATGGCTTCAACAGGATCAGGCAGTTCCATAGGGAAATGCTTAGCCTCATAAGCTTCGATAAGCGTGACCATGACATCCAGCTTTTCACCTTCAGGTGTGTCAGGGCCAGCCATCATCAGGCTTTCAATTTCTTTTAATGCCGCTCGGTAGTCGGCATCAGTTTTGATCGGTTTGATGTCCATAATTTTTCCTCAGGCAATTAAATGGTTTGTACATCCATTTTGTCGTATTGCGCATGGGAGCCGATGAACCGGATGTACACCACGCGATATGCGTAGTTGATCCACACGACTAGTCGGTACTTGTTGCCCGCAATATTGAAAACTGCACGCCCATCTTTGAGCATGCTGGCATTTCTGAAGTCCTGCTTTACATCCGCTGGTGCGCTCCAGTCAGCCGCTAAGGCATGTCGATACCAAGCGAGAGTTGGCTCTTTCGCATCCATGTATTCTGGGTGCTCTTCCCAGAAAATTTTCAGTGTCGATAGGGCAATGATTCTCATAGAGTTAACAATAGTCCCAAAATGGGACTGTATCAACCAAATTCTACCGGAGAATCTATATGAATGAATATCAAGCACTTATGACGCAAAGAGAGCTTTGTAATCGTTGGCAGATAAGCGAGGCGACACTGGAGCGCTGGCGATCTGAAGGCATTGGCCCGCAATTCCTGAAGCAGCGCGGCCGAGTGATGTATCGTCAGATCGACATTGAAGCCTTTGAGGAAAGTTGCCTCCGGCAGTCTACCAGCAGCCCCATAGCCAAGCAGCAGATCCGTTCGGTGTCTTCCGTTTAGGGTCGCACCGCAGCTAAGAATCGTTGGCGCAATGGCAGACCGGCAGAGAGAGCTAAACAACCAGCAAAGCAACATTTGTGTTGCTTTTTCTACATCTGGCGTAGTGATTTGCATAAAAGCAACGAATAAGTTGCCTTTAGAGTTCTAAGCAACTAATATGTTGCTATTGACTGTAAAAGCAACATATGTGTTTACTATGATGAATTCGATACTCCACCAAATAAAGCAGCGGCGACTGACACTTGGCCTCAAGCAGAACGACATGATGTTGCGTGTAGGCGTATCTCGTCAGCAATATCAGCGCCTGGAGTCCAAAGGAAACCCTAGGTTAGACACCTTGGAGTTGATCGCGAAGGGCTTGAATAGCGAACTTATGCTCATACCAAAGGAAAAGCTTGGCGCTGTGATGGCGCTGCTTGAACAGGAGAGCTCCGAGCCAGGCAAAGCGCATGTGTCCCAGGCGAAAAAAAACGCAAAGGAAGATGCAAAGAAAAGTCTTTCAGATGATCCATGGCAGGATTTACTGGGGGATGAATCATGAGCGAAGCCCAAGTCGATGAAATAAACGTACTCAAGTTGAGCTTGCACGAAAGGCTGGTTGGCTATTTGGCTGGCTTTCAAGGCGGTAGAAATGTGCTGAGCTTTGCCGAGCAATTCAAGAGTGATGTAGGTCGCCCTACATTCAGTTTGATTACCCACCCGGCGTTTCCTCATGCTGAAAAAATAATGTCGGAACCGTGGGCAAGAAACCAAAGGTTGCATCCAACGTTGTCCAATTTACTTCCGGAGGGATCTTTGCGGGAGTTGATTGCGCAAGGACTAAAAGTCCATATCGACAATGAGTTCCATATTCTCTCATATTTAGGTGCTGACCTTCCTGGCGCTTTGGTCGCTGAGCCGATGGAACCCGACGATGTTCCAGTTAGTGTTCTCAATACTCACGGCAAAGCTCGCGCGATAAAGTTTGACAAAGTATCACCGGAAAATAAATTTTCGTTGGCCGGCGTTCAGATGAAATTTTCCATGAAGGAAAAGGATGGACGCTACAATCTTTCCAAAGGCGACGTCTTGGGGGATTGGATAGTAAAAACCCCTTCGACCAAACATAAAGATGTGCCTGTGAACGAATACACCGCAATGAAACTTGCGGAATTAGTTGGGGTCGACATTCCAGAAATTAAGCTGGTCGAGCTGAACAAGCTCGACAATCTTCCTCAGATAAATCTGCCCGACGAGAAGCTAGCCTTCGCAATCAAACGTTTTGATCGCGATGATGATGTACGCATCCATATGGAAGACTTTGCCCAGGTACTGGTGAAGTATGCCCATGAAAAATACAACTCAGCAAACTACGAGCAAATCGGCAGAATCATCTACGGTTACTCTGGTGACGGCTTGGCCGATGCACAACAATTCGCCAGGCGATTGCTAGTTAACATTCTTCTTGCTAACGGTGATGCACATCTAAAAAATTGGAGTTTGATTTATTCAGATAAAATCACACCTAGGCTTTCGCCAGCATACGATATCGTTACCACGAGCGCATATATTGATGGCGAAAGGAATTACGCGCTCAATTTAGGAAAGACTAAAGATTGGTACGACGTCTCAATGGCAAATTTTCAGTCATGGACTGATCGTGCCGAAATTCCATGGAGAGTAATTAAACCTCACTTGGATGACGTTTTGGACAAGGCTCGAAATCTTTGGCGAGAAGCAATTAAAGATCTCCCAATGAATGAGGCGCACAAGAAAAAATTGAAGGACCACTGGGGCAATTTACATGAGGATTTTCGAATTAAATAGATTTTGAAAATGCCACGATTGGAGACTGTAAAAATAACCGTGTAACTGCTTATCATTAGCCAACTGGCGCATCGATAATGCGCTTCTCCGATTTACGGCCAAACAGCTGACGCTCGAACCAGGCAACGCGATCTTTTAAATGCTGATTTTCTTCATGCGTAGTTGATCCACGCGACTAGTAGGTACTTGTTGCCCGCAATATTGAAAACTGCACGTTCATCTTTGAGGATGCTGGCATTTCTGAAGTCCTGCTTTACATCCGCTGGTGCGCTCCAGTCAGCCGCTAAGGCATGCCGATACCAAGCGAGAGTTGGCTCTTTCGCATCCATGTATTCTGGGTGCTCTTCCCAGAAAATTTTCAGTGTCGATAGGGCAATGATTCTCATAGAGTTAACAATAGTCCCAAAATGGGACTGTATCAACTAAATTCTACCGGAGAATCTATATGGATGAATATCAAGCACTTATGACGCAAAGAGAGCTTTGTAATCGTTGGCAGGTAAGCGAGGCGACACTGGAGCAATGGCGATCTGAGGGTATTGGCCCAATTTATGTGAAATTAGGCGGCCAAGTCAGCTACCGGCGAGAGGATGTGCTGGAGTATGAGGCCAGTTGCTTGAGAAGGAGTACTTTTGAAGCCGTTTGAAGGTGGGCTAGTACGCAAATATCCGCATCATCCCTAACTACCCGATAGTAAAGTTGCGGGTTAATAAAAAGCCCTAATGGCTGGTGAGGGCTCATTAGGGCTATTTACAAGATGGTGGAGGCGGCGGGGATCGAACCCGCGTCCGCCAGTCCGCTGCCAAAGGATCTACATGCTTAGTCTGAGTCTATTGATCTCGTCTGTTACGGCCCGACCAGACAGGATGTAACAAACCAGCCTGTGAAGTTTTAGGGGTTCGGCACCAGGCAGGCCTCACCACGATCTTGTGTTTAATTACCGCCACTTCGTTCCCACAAGCAAGCCCTTGTGGCGGTCTAGCATTAAGCTGCTAGAGCGTAGTTGTCGTCGTTTGCGACTATATTGTGCAGCATTTGGAGTACGTGTGTTGCTACCCACACGACATGCACCAGAGGTTTTGTAACCGACGTCGAAGCCAATGTCGCCCCCAGAAGGCGGAGTGTAACACGACCGCCATGTTGGTTGGACTTTTTTTCGGCGCTGAAGTTCTGTTTAACCTGGGAAGGTTTGGATAAGTGCGGAATATTCAGTTTTTCAGTATGCGGTGCTTTTCCCGGCTCCAGTCGCGATCTTTCTCTGTCGCTCGCTTGTCATGCAGCTGTTTACCTCTGGCCAGAGCAATCTCACATTTCACTCTCCCGTTCTTCCAATACAGGGCAGTGGGTACACAGGTCAGCACTTTTTTGGTAATGGAGCCGAATATGCGCCCCAGTTCATTCTGATGCAGTAGCAGTTTGCGGGTGCGGGTGGGGTCCGGTACGTAATGAGTGGAAACCGTCGCAAGGGGTGAAATATGGCAACCGTACAAAAAGGCTTCGCCATTCTTCATCATTACATAGCTGTCCATGAAATTGATTTTGTTTTCACGCAGACTTTTCACTTCCCAGCCTTGCAGCACCAAGCCCGCCTCATAGCGATCTTCCAGGAAGAACTCATGTTTGGCTTTTCTGTTAAGTGCGATGGTGTTGCCACCGGCTTTCTTATTCGACATAACGTTGGGGTCTGCTTTGGTTGGTCATTGGAAAATGGGGCCCAATTATAGGGGGTTTTGCCAGCGAAACCCAAATCATTAGCACTGGAAAGGATTTTGTTACTTTGACAGCCAGGATAAACGTAAGGAAAATGTCATAGTTGGGTGGGCGCTGGCCTTATGGTCAAGTTGTTTAAACTAAAAAGAAATCTGAGATAAGGGATTGCCAATGTCAGAGCAGCAGTCGATTCATGGGGTGTGGACGAAGCGCTGGACCTTTGTGCTGGCCGCGACCGGCTCAGCGGTGGGGTTGGGGAATATCTGGAAATTTCCTTACATGGCGGGAGAAAACGGCGGCGGTGCCTTCGTTTTAATCTATCTGGTATTTATCTTCTCAATCGGTATTCCGGTGATGCTGGCGGAAATTCTGCTGGGGCGCCGCGGACGGGCCAGCCCGATCAATAGCATGCACAAGCTGGCAGACGAAGCCGGGGCAACCCCTTTCTGGGGCGGCATCGGTTGGCTTGGCGCCTTAGCCGGCATGTTAATTCTGTCCTTTTATAGCGTCGTGGCAGGCTGGGCCGTGTCCTATGTTTATCTCATGGCATCCGATTCCTTTAGTGGCCAGTCGGCGGACGCAGTGGGCGCAGTATTCGGTGATCTGCTTGGCGATCCGTGGCGTTTACTCGGCTGGCACTCTGTTTTTATGGTGATGACCATTGTTGTGGTGGCGAATGGCATCCATAGGGGGCTGGAGATGGCCGTGCAATGGTTGATGCCGCTGTTGTTCATTATGTTGTTGGTTCTGCTGGGCTACTCCGCAACTCAGGATGCGTTTGGGGCCAGTCTCGATTTTATGTTTAAAGTCGATTTCAGTAAGTTGACCCAAGAGGCGATTCTTAGCGCGTTGGGGCACTCGTTCTTTACTCTGAGCCTGGGCATGGGCGCCATCATGGCCTATGGCGCTTACATGTCACGGCAGCAGAATCTTGCGACGACGGTAGTCACCATCGGTTTGCTGGATACCCTGGTAGCGATAGTGGCGGGTATAGTGATTTTTACTATTGTGTTTAATAACGGGCTGGAGCCCGGTGCAGGCCCTTCGCTAATGTTCAAAACCCTGCCGATCGCATTCAGTAAGATGCCGGCTGGCGTGTATCTAGGAACAATGTTTTTTGTTTTGGTGGTGGCTGCCGCCTGGAGTTCGGCGATTTCTCTGGCCGAGCCGGCGGTTGCCTGGGCAGTTGAAAGCACCGGAGTCGGCCGTGTGAAAGCCGCCATTTTCGTGGGACTGATAGCCTGGACGCTGGGGATTGGCTGTGCGCTCTCCCTCAACATCTGGAGCGACTTCACGATATTCGGTAACAGCCTGTTTGATTTCTTCGATAAGCTGACCACCAATATCATGCTGCCCTTGGGCGGGCTGACCCTGTGCCTCTTTGTCGGCTGGGTGATGGATCGGGCGGTGGTGCGCAATGAAGTTGATATCAGCCACCCGACTATTTACCGGGTGTGGTATTTATTTGTGCGGGTGCTGTCGCCGGTCGGGGTGGCCGTGGTCATGATCAATAAATTATTTGAGTAATATGAGCGAACAAATGATTAAAGTGGAAGTAGCGTATGCTTTGCCTGAAAAGCAGATGATTGTGCCGGTAATGATAAAAAAAGGCACCTCAATGTACGATGCAGTAGTGCAGTCCGGTATTGCTGCGAAGTTTGAGGGGTTGGATATCGAGTCAGCGCCCATGGGCGTGTTCGGCAAAGCCGAGCGTAAGCCCAAGGAGCGGGTGCTGGAGGCGGGGGAAAGGGTCGAGATTTACCGTGGGCTGATCGCCGACCCGAAAGAAGTCCGTAAAAAACGTGCCGCCGAGAAAGCAGCAAAGGAAAAGGCTTCCGACTAGCTTTCTATAACCGGAGGCTCTTCGCTGGCCGGTTCCGCGGGGGCGGACTCAGCCTTGTCGTCGCCAGGAGGGATCGGCAGACCCATCTGCTCCAGCAGGTCGTTTCGTAGTTTGTCAGGGTCTTTATACAGACTGTCGTCAATTTTTGCTAAGCGCTCACTGTCGAAATACAGCGTGATCTGATTTTTAACCAAAATGCCGGTGCCGGTTTCCAGGCTATACATATAATCCCAGCGATCAGGATGGAAAGTGTCGGCAATCATCGGTGATCCCATGACGTATTCAACTTGGCGAGGGCTCATGCCGAGCTTTAATTTTTCGATCATTTCCTTGGTAATCAGGTTGCCCTGACCAATATCGATACGGTAAACCCCCGGAAAACGCAATGAACTACAGCCGGGCAGGGTGGTGGTGGCCAATATCAATATCAACGCCGGAAGGCGTATTTGTCGCAACAAGTTTTGCATCTGGTATGGTTTTCCACTATCTTCGCAAAAAGCGATTATCATACAGGTAAGCTGGTTTAATTAGAAACCAGAATGCGCAGAAAGATCCCTTCCCGAACAGAAAGTCAGGACAGAAAGATTCCCATGACAAATGAAAATCAAGAACTCCGTAAAGTCGGCCTCAAAGTTACCCTGCCGCGGGTAAAAATACTGCAGATACTAGAATCGGCGGAAACCCATCACTTAAGCGCTGAAGACGTCTATAAAGCGTTGCTGGATGCTGGCGAAGATGTCGGATTGGCCACGGTATACCGGGTGCTCACCCAGTTTGAAAGTGCAGGCCTGGTAAGCCGGCTTAACTTTGATGGCGGACATGCTGTCTTTGAACTGTCCAAAGGTGATCATCATGACCATATGGTTTGTATGGTGTCTGGGCAGGTGATCGAGTTCGTTGACGAAGATATCGAAAAATTGCAGCACGCCATTGCTGAACGCCATGGCTTCGAGCTGATTGATCATAACTTGGTGCTTTATGTAAAACCGAAGTCCTAACGCTTTTCAGCCTTGGCTATCCTCAATCAGCTCCCTGGCATGCGCCAGGGTCTGATTGGTAATTTTCAATCCCCCCAGCATGCGTGCTATCTCTGCTACTTTTTCATCTTGCGACAGTTTGGCGATGTCAGTATGAGTCTGTTTTTTGCTCGTCTGCTTGTTCACATGCAGGTGTGTGTGCCCCTGGGCGGCGACCTGGGGCAAGTGAGTAACGCAAAGCACTTGGTTGTTAGTACCGAGCTCCTGCAGTAGTTTACCGACAATCTGGGCAACTGCGCCCCCGATACCCACGTCCACCTCATCAAACACCAAAGTGGACACGTTCGTCGTTGCCGCGCAAGCCACTTGAATGGCCAGGCTGATTCTCGATAGCTCGCCGCCGGAAGCCACTTTGTTAAGGGCTTTAATGGGTTGCCCCGGGTTGGTGCTGACAACGAACTCCACTTGCTCCAGGCCATGGATGCTGTACTGATTAGCTGGATTGGTTTGTAACTGCACCTTGAATTCAGCTCCCGGCATGCCCAGCGGCTGAATTTTCTCGGTGATCATCTTGTCCAGCTTGTTGGCGTGTTTATTACGCCCTTTGGAAAGGGTCTTGGCCGCGTCCAGGTAGCTGTCTTTAGCGCTTTCGGCTGCTTGCTCCAGTTTTTGCAGTTTCTCTTCGCCGCCGTCAATGGCGTTCAGTTCCTCTTCCAAGGTCTGCCACAGATGGGCTAGCTGATGGGGGTCGATGCGATGTTTGCGCCCTAAGTGGAAATATCCGGAGATGCGCGAATCCAGCATTTGATAGCGTTGAGGATCGATTTCAAGGCGCCCTAAATAATGCTGCAGGCTGGACGAGGCTTCCTCCATCTGGATACGGGCGCTGTCCAGCATGTCGTGGATTTCGCGTAATGACTCATCATCACCCACCATGTCGTCAAGAATGTGGTTTATGCTCTGTACCTGGTCGGTCAGTGCCGGTTCTCCCTCTGTCAATCCGCTCACCACTTGTTGTCCACGTCCCAGCAGTGAATCCACGTTGGACATCCGCTTATGCTCGACTTCCAGCTGCGCCAACTCTCCGTCTTCAGGCTTAAGCTCTTGTAATTCATTAATCTGGAAGCGCAGCAGATCCACCCGGTCCTGCATTTCCTTGGCATGGTCACGAAAATGCTGGAAAGCCTTTAGCTGGTCCTGCCAATGCTGGTAGCGCTCCGCAACTATGTCCGCCTGCCCGGCTAGTCCCGAAAACGCGTCCAGCAGTTGGCGGTGGGTCTCTTTCTTTAGCAGAGCCTGGTGTTCATGCTGTCCGTGAATGCTGACCAGGATCTCGCCAAGCTGTTTTAACGCCTGAATGGGGGACGGGGTGCCATTGATGTAAGCGCGGCTGCGGCCGTCGCCGGAAACGACCCGCCGCAGGATGCATTCGTGTTCCGCTTCCAGGTCCCGTTGCTGTAGCCAGTGCTGTGCTTCGGGGATGTTACTGATGTCGAAACTGGCCAGTATTTCTGCTTTGTCGGCCCCGTGGCGTACTGATCCCGAGTCGGCTCTGTCACCCAAAGCCAGCCCCAGCGCATCGATCATGATGGATTTACCGGCCCCGGTTTCGCCAGTGATGACAGTGAGTTTGTTGGGAATGTCCAGGTCCAGTTGCTCAACGATAGCGAAATTAGAAATATTGATGTGTGTCAGCATGGGCGCAATGAGGATTCGGGTGATTGGGTGGAAGAGGATTCCATATTAGTGAAATTGTGCCCTTGTCGCCATCGGGAAACCCGCGCTAGAATCAAAAATAGACAGTTTTTCAATGATATGACAGGCGCCAAGAAAGCATGCCCCCCAAAATAGACAGAGCAGAGCAAGTCCTGAAAGCGTTGGTGGAGCGTTATATCCGGGATGGTGAGCCGGTTGGTTCAAGGGCTATCGCGGATTCAATGTCAGTTAGTGCGAGCCCTGCCACCATCCGAAATGTCATGGCCCAGCTCGAATGTCGCGGCCTTATCCAGTCTCCGCATACGTCTGCCGGGCGCATTCCCACTGCGTTGGGTTATCGGCTGTTTGTGGATACGATGCTTACCATTGCTTCACCGGCGGCGATTAATGTGGATCAGGTGCGCAAGCGCTTATTACCGGATAAGACGCCACTTGAGTTGGTGGAAGAAGCGTCTGAGGTACTGTCGGACCTGACTTCGATGGCCGGTGTGGTGATGGTGCCGAAGAAAAACCGTTCCAGCCTGCGTCAGGTCGAATTTTTACCGCTCGAAGGTAATCGGGTGTTGGTGATTTTGGTGCTGAACGATCGTGAAGTGCAGAATCGCATCATCACCACCGACCGTTGCTACAGTGAAAGTGAATTGGTTCAGGCGGCGAATTACCTGAATCACAATTTCCTCGGCAGTGACCTGGAATCGATCCGCAGTAAGTTGCTCAGCGATATGAAAAGCGATAAAACCCGAATGGATTCGCTGATGCAAACCGTTATTGAGGTGGCTTCGCAAAGCTTTCAGAGTTCTGAGCAAAGTGATTGTGTGGTGTCGGGGCAGTCCAACCTGTTGGCAATGGCCGATCATCAGGGGATGGAAAAGCTGAAAGAGCTGTTTGACGCCTTTCAGCGGAAGCGGGATCTCTTGGGGCTTATGAACAACTGTGTTAACAGCGATGGCATCCAGATTTTCATCGGGCAGGAATCCGGCTTTAAATTATTTGATGAGTGCAGCCTGGTATCCTCTACCTATGGCACCGAAGATGAAGTATTGGGCGTGCTCGCTGTCATTGGTCCCACCCGTATGCCCTATCAGCAAGTTATCCCTATGGTCGATCTCACAGCAAAAATGCTAAGTTCAGCCTTGAAGCCTGGAAAATAATCCCCATATAGACCCCAAACTTTTTCAGTTATCTTGCCACGAATCTTGTGGCGGTAAGCAACATGTTGATTTTATGGAGATTATTTCATGTCGAATGAAGAAGCTGCGCGCCCAACACCGGAGCAGGAAGAATCTCAGGACGTGCAGGCAGACGCTGCTGAGCAATCAGCGGAAGTGGAAAATGAAGCTGCGGATACTGAGACCACCGAGGTCACGATAGAGACATTGGCAACAGAAGTGGGCGTACTGCAGGCCAAACTGGCCGAGCAAGGGGAGTCTGTGCTGCGGGCTCAGGCGGAAATGCAAAATGTGCGTCGCCGCGCGGAGCGGGATGTCGAAAACGCTCATAAATTTGCGCTGGATAAGTTCGCCGCGGATCTGCTGCCGGTAATCGACAGTCTGGAGCGGGCTATGGACGCCGCCGACAGTATTGAGCACGACGGTGTGAAAAGTATGAAGGACGGCATCGAGCTGACCTTGAAAATGTTCGTCGACACCCTGGCTAAACACGGTGTTGAGCAGCTTAACCCGGTGGGTGAGCCCTTCAATCCGGATTACCATCAGGCCATGTCGATGGTGCCAAACCCGGATATGGAGCCCAATTCAGTTATGGCTGTAATGCAAAAAGGCTACGTTCTGAAAGGCCGCCTGGTGCGCCCGGCGATGGTCGTGGTCAGCAAAGCAGCAGGTTAACTTTTTCAGCCCTTGAATTTAATTGGCCTGACCCCACTTACTTAACCAAGTGAAGGGATAAGCCCCTAAACAACTCAATTAACATTATTCACAGTATGCGGCGGCGGGTTCCCGAACCTGAATCCGGCGCAAAAGCGGAGAGCATAAAATGGGTAAAATTATTGGCATCGACCTGGGTACAACCAACTCCTGCGTAGCAGTAATGGAAGGCGATAAGCCCAAAGTTATTGAAAACAGCGAAGGTGATCGTACCACTCCCTCCATCATTGCCTATAACGAAGATGGTGAGATCCTGGTGGGTCAATCCGCCAAACGTCAGGCGGTGACAAACCCCCATAACACGTTATATGCGGTAAAACGTCTGATTGGACGTAAATTTACTGATGATGAAGTGCAGAAAGATCTGAAGCGGGCACCGTTCAAAATTATCAAATCGGATAATGGTGACGCCTGGGTAGAAGCGCACGGTAAGAAAATGGCGCCCCCTCAGGTGTCTGCGGAAATTCTGAAAAAGATGAAGAAAACCGCGGAAGATTATCTGGGCGAGAGCGTCACCGAAGCCGTAATCACTGTACCTGCTTATTTCAACGACAGTCAGCGTCAGGCTACCAAAGACGCTGGTCGTATCGCAGGTCTGGACGTAAAACGTATTATTAATGAGCCAACGGCTGCAGCACTGGCTTACGGAATGGATAAAAAACGCGGCGACTCGGTCGTGGCAGTGTACGATTTGGGTGGTGGTACCTTCGATATCTCCATCATCGAAATTGCAGAAGTGGACGGTGAGCACCAGTTTGAAGTGCTGGCTACTAACGGTGACACTCACCTGGGTGGTGAAGACTTTGATTTACGTCTGATCGAGTATCTTGCCGATACCTTCCAAAAAGATTCCGGTATCGATTTACATAACGATCCTTTAGCTTTGCAACGCTTAAAAGAATCGGCTGAGAAAGCGAAGATTGAGCTGTCTTCCAGCCAGCAAACCGAAGTTAATCTGCCTTACATCACAGCGGATGCGAGCGGACCCAAGCATTTGAATATCAAACTGACCCGCGCCAAGCTGGAGTCATTGGTTGAGCAGATGGTCGAGGATTCATTGAAGCCCTGTGCAATTGCACTGAAAGACGCGGGTATGAAAGCCTCTGAGATCAACGAAGTGATCCTGGTGGGCGGTCAAACCCGTATGCCTTTGGTTCAGCAAAAGGTAAAAGATTTCTTCGGTAAAGAGCCACGCAAGGATGTTAATCCGGACGAAGCGGTCGCGGTTGGTGCTTCTATCCAAGCGGCGGTATTGGCCGGTGACGTAAAAGACGTCTTGTTGTTAGACGTGACGCCCCTGACTCTGGGTATTGAAACCATGGGTGGCGTAATGACGCCGCTGATCGAAAAGAACACCACGATTCCTACTAAGAAGTCGCAAGTGTTCTCAACAGCCGATGATAACCAGACTGCGGTAACCGTGCATGTGTGCCAGGGCGAGCGTAAACAAGCAACCCAGAATAAATCGCTTGGTCGGTTTGATTTGTCTGATATTCCGCCGGCACCGCGCGGGATGCCGCAGATCGAAGTTACCTTCGACATCGATGCTAACGGTATTCTGAATGTTAGTGCGAAAGATAAGGCGACGGGTAAAGAGCAATCCATCGTGATCAAAGCCTCCTCTGGCCTGAATGATGATGAGATCGAGCAAATGGTCCGTGATGCAGAATCCCATGCGGAAGAGGATCGCAAGTTTGAAGAGTTAGTGGCTGCGCGTAACCAGGCCGATGGCATGATCCACGCCACCAAGAAAACCCTGGAAGAAGCGGAAGAGAAAGTAGAGGAAGGCGAAAAAGAGGCGATTGAGTCTGCTATCACTGCTTTGGAAGAAGCATTGAAAGGCGATGACAAAGACGACATTGACGAGAAAACCAAAGCATTGACGGAAGCTTCAGCCAATCTGGCGCAGCGTCTTTATGCTGAGCAGCAAGCCGAAGCCGATGGTGGTGATGCCTCTGCAGGCCCCGGAGCACAAGCTTCCGGTGCCGACGATTCATCAAATGATGCGGTGGATGCTGAGTTTGAAGAAGTCGATGAAAACAAAAAGTAGCATCCATAGATGCAGTAACTAAAAACAGTACCTCGATAGTCGCGGAGCTTAGTCTCCGCGCTGTCATGTCAATGGCTTGCAAAGCGCAGGCGGCTATTGGAACAGGATTGGTTTAACAGAATTGGGCTGAAAGCATGTCGAAAAAAGATTATTACGAAATTCTCGGGGTAGGCAAAGATGCTACCGGGCCGGATGTGAAAAAAGCGTATCGCAAATTGGCGATGAAGTATCACCCTGACCGTAACCCGGACGACGCTGATGCTGAGGCAAAGTTTAAAGAGGCCAGCGAAGCCTACGAAGTGCTGTCGGACGCGCAGAAAAAAGAAGCGTATGATCGTTACGGTCATGCTGGAGTCGACCCCAATATGGGTGGCGGTGGTTTTCACTCAGCAGCGGGTGGTGCCAGTTTCAGCGATATATTCGGTGATGTGTTTGGCGATATATTCGGTGGTGCCGGAGCTGCTGGCGGTCGTGGGGGCGCCCGCAGTAATCGGGGTTCCGATCTGCGCTATACCCTGGAACTGGATTTGGAAGAGGCCGTAAAAGGCACCAGCGTTGAAATCAGAGTGCCGACGTTGGTGAATTGTGAAACCTGCGATGGCGGTGGCGCCAAAAAAGGCACCAGCCCGGTAACCTGCACCACCTGTAATGGGGTAGGGCAAATCCGAATGCAGCAGGGCTTCTTCTCTGTTCAGCAAACCTGCCCAGCTTGTCGTGGTCAGGGCAAAATTATAAAAGAACCCTGCCCGGATTGTCGTGGCCAGGGCCGGAAAGAAAAACGCAAAACACTGTCGGTCAAAATCCCCCCCGGTGTTGATACTGGCGATCGCATTCGTCTGGCTGGAGAGGGTGAAGCAGGCATCGCCGGCGGTCCAGCGGGTGATCTATATGTGCAGGTCGCAGTGCGTGATCATGCTATTTTCCGTCGCGAAGGCAAGGATCTATATACCGAAGTACCGATTAGCTTCGCTGACGCAGCTTTGGGGGGTGAGTTGGAAGTGCCGACACTGGATGGTCGGGTAAAACTGAAAATACCTCAGGAAACACAAACCGGAAAATTATTCCGTTTACGTGAAAAAGGGGTAACCCCGGTTCGCGGCGGCAAGCCAGGTGACTTGTTGTGCCGGGTCATTATTGAAACTCCGGTGAACCTGTCCAAAGAGCAGAAAGATTTGCTCAAACAGTTTCAGACCGGGCTGGAAAAAGAAGGCTATCGTCAGTCGCCAAAACGCAGTGGCTGGTTCGATGGTGTTAAATCTTTTTTTGACGATATGCTCTAACGCTAAGGAATCCATGTGAGTGCAGCGAATACAAATGAGGGCAATGTAAGAGTCGCAGTGATTGGTGCTGCTGGTCGTATGGGACGTGCGTTGATCGAGGCTGTTAGCGAGGCGGAAGGGGTGTCTTTGACAGCCGCTATTGATCGCCCCGGCAATTCCCTGATCGGTTCCGATGCCGGTGAATTAGCAGCGATCGGAAAACTGGGTGTGGCGGTCGTCGATAATCTGGATGCGGTAAAAAATGATTTTGACGTGCTGATCGATTTTACTGCTCCAGCAGCAACGATCAAAAATGCTGAGTTTTGTGCGCAGTACGGCAAAAAAATGGCCATTGGTACCACCGGACTGAGCGCAGAGCAAAAAGCTCAGTTAGAGGCTTCAGCGAGCAAAACGGCAATCATGTTTGCACCCAATATGAGCGTTGGTGTGAATCTGTGTTTCAAACTGCTTGAACTTGCCGCCCGCGTGCTGGGTGATGAAGTCGATATCGAAGTATTGGAATCTCATCACCGCCATAAAGTGGATTCGCCTTCCGGGACGGCATTGCGGATGGGCGAGGTGGTAGCCGAGACGTTGGGCCGTGATCTTAATAAGGTGGCCGTTTACGGTCGTGAAGGGCAAGACGGTCCTCGTGACCGGGAAACAATCGGCTTTGCCACCGTGCGGGCGGGCGATATTGTCGGTGAACATACCGTGATGTTTGCGGCTGATGGTGAAAGGGTTGAAATTACGCATAAAGCCACCAGCCGTATGAATTTCGCACGTGGAGCGGTTCGCGCTTGCCGTTGGTTAAATGAGCGAACCACCGGGCTCTATGATATGCAGGATGTTTTGGGGTTGCGGTAGTTGCTCATGCCGGTGACAGTTTGTCTAGCCTGGATTGTGCAGTAATCCAGGTTTCATCGGGACAAAGCATTGGACGGCCAAACTCCAATCTTATAGAATGCATCTCGATCGACTCGCAATTGCGAAATGATCCGTCTACCTGAATTCACCTAAACAAACAAATAGTAAGGCTTTGCAGTCCACTGTCCCGAGCCCGCTATAGTTCGGTCTGATGACGACCTGTTTAAATTGATGGTGACGACAATTTGGAACCTGTTTACAGAAGCGTGTATTAGTTTGATCATGCCAGAATCACTAAAAAAAGCGGGATGGATGCCAACAATCTATTCCGCTTTTTTGCAACTGGCGCCCTATTGCTGTATCACTGGGCGTGTAAGCCCAGTACCCAGCAATGCCTTACCCGCAACACGAAACCAGTAATGGAGGTTGGCTTGAATAAACCAGCCATTTTGGCCTTAGAAGACGGCACCCTGTTTCGAGGTGTTTCCATCGGAGCCGACGGGCAAACCGTAGGCGAAGTAGTTTTCAATACTGCTCTCACCGGCTATCAAGAAATCCTTACCGATCCATCCTATGCACGCCAAATGGTGACGCTCACCTATCCTCACATCGGCAACACCGGTGTGACCGCAGAGGATGAGGAGTCCGATAAAATCCAGGCTGCGGGGCTAATCATCCGCGATCTGCCTTTGATCGCCAGTAGCTGGCGCAAAGAGAAGGATTTGGATGAGTACCTGCGTGACAACAACATCCAGGGCATTGCCGAAATAGATACCCGTAAATTGACACGAATCCTACGGGAAAAAGGTGCACTCAGCGGGTGCATTATGGCAGGCGAAGAAGTCGACGAAACGGCGGCTCTGGCGTTGGCGAAAGGCTTTGCCGGGCTGAAAGGGATGGATCTGGCGAAGGAGGTTACAGTCAGTGAGCCCTATCGCTGGACGCAGGGCACATGGGACCTGGAAAAAGGTTACGTGGACGCGCCTGAATCCCTACCCTTCAAAGTCGTGGCCTACGATTACGGCGTGAAACGCAACATTTTACGCATGCTAGTGGATCGCGGTTGCGATCTTACGGTTGTGCCGGCGCAAACTCCCGCCAGTGAAGTGCTGGCCATGAACCCCGATGGTATTTTTCTGTCCAATGGCCCCGGCGATCCGGAACCCTGTGACTACGCCATCAAGGCAATACAGGAATGTCTGGAAACCGAGATTCCGATTTTCGGAATATGCCTTGGTCACCAGCTGCTGGCCTTGGCCAGCGGAGCTAAAACGGTGAAGATGAAATTCGGCCATCACGGTGCGAACCACCCGGTGAAAAACATGGACACCGGCACGGTGATGATCACCAGCCAGAACCATGGTTTTGCTGCAGACGAAGCCACTTTGCCGGACACACTTCGAGCTACACATCGTTCATTGTTCGATGATTCCCTGCAAGGAATACATCGGACAGATAAGCCCGCATTCAGCTTTCAGGGTCACCCCGAGGCGAGCCCGGGCCCCCACGATGCTTCGCCGCTGTTTGATCATTTCGTTGCCTTAATGACGCAGCGCAAAGAAATCAGCAACACTCAATAAAGCCAACGGTAGGATGCAATGCCAAAACGTTCTGACATAAAGAGTATTTTAATTCTGGGTGCCGGGCCGATCGTTATTGGGCAGGCCTGTGAGTTTGATTATTCGGGTGCTCAAGCCTGTAAAGCCTTAAGAGAAGAGGGCTTCCGCGTCATTTTGGTGAACTCCAACCCGGCAACCATCATGACTGATCCGGCGATGGCCGATGCCACCTATATTGAACCGGTTGAGTGGCGGACGGTTTCCAAGGTCATCGAAAAAGAGCGCCCCGATGCATTATTGCCGACCATGGGTGGACAGACGGCACTGAACTGTGCGCTGGATTTGGCGAACAAAGGCGTGCTGGACCAATTTGGTGTGGAGCTGATCGGTGCAACCCAGGATGCCATCGACAAAGCTGAAGATCGTGAGCGCTTCGATCATGCCATGAAGGCGATCGGGCTTGAAACGCCCCGTGCCTCTATTGCCCATAGTATGGAAGAGGCGCTACAGGTACTCGATACCCTGGGTTTCCCCTGTATTATCCGGCCCTCTTTTACCATGGGCGGTTCAGGCGGCGGCATCGCCTACAATCGCGAAGAATTTGTGGAAATTTGTGAGCGTGGTCTGGATTTGTCGCCCACGAACGAGCTATTAATTGATGAGTCGTTGATAGGCTGGAAAGAATACGAAATGGAAGTGGTGCGGGATAAGAATGATAACTGCATCATTATCTGCGCTATCGAAAACTTCGACCCCATGGGCGTGCACACCGGAGATTCGGTGACCGTCGCCCCGGCGCAGACGCTCACGGACAAAGAATATCAGATCATGCGGGACGCCTCGCTTGCGGTATTGCGCGAAATCGGTGTCGAAACCGGTGGTTCCAATGTGCAGTTCGGAATGGATCCCGAGACGGGGCGTTTGGTTGTCATTGAAATGAATCCGCGGGTGTCGCGCTCGTCTGCCCTGGCGTCTAAAGCGACTGGTTTTCCAATCGCGAAAGTGGCAGCCAAGCTTGCAGTAGGTTATACGCTGGATGAGCTGCAAAATGAGATCACGGGTGGAAAAACACCAGCCTCATTCGAACCATCAATCGATTACGTGGTTACCAAGATACCGCGCTTTAACTTTGAAAAGTTTCCCAATGCTTCTCCCGTACTGACTACGCAAATGAAGTCGGTGGGCGAAGTAATGGCGATCGGCCGCACTTTTCAGGAGTCGTTGCAGAAAGCCTTGCGCGGCCTTGAGGTGGGCAGCCACGGTTTTGAACCATTCCTGGACGACAAAGCCGATGATTATCTGGATCAGGTGCGTCACTTATTAAAGACGCCCGGGCCGGAGCGCGTGTGGGTCATTGGTGATGCCTTTCGTACCGGGCTGACGGTTGATGAAATCAACGAATATACCGGTATCGACCCCTGGTTTTTGGTGCAAATCGAAGATCTGATCAAGAACGAGAAAGTATTACAAACCGCTGCTATTAGTGAGATTACCCGCGATCAGATGTGGCGTTTAAAGCGTAAAGGCTTTGCTGATGCGCGTCTTGCACAGTTGCTCGGGGTGTCTGAAAAACATTTGCGCAAAAAGCGCTGGGAAATGGGCGTGAAGCCTGTCTACAAGCGCGTTGATACTTGCGCAGCAGAGTTTGCGACCACAACTGCGTATATGTATTCCACCTATGAGGAGGAATGCGAAGCTGCACCCAGCGGCCGTGACAAAATCATGGTTCTGGGTGGTGGTCCCAACCGAATCGGTCAGGGTATTGAGTTTGATTACTGTTGTGTTCACGCTGCATTAGCGATGCGTGAAGACGGTTATGAAACGATTATGGTGAACTGCAATCCTGAGACGGTATCAACGGATTACGACACGTCGGATCGTTTGTACTTTGAGCCGGTTACGCTGGAAGATGTTCTGGCCATTGTTGAGCTGGAACAACCCAAAGGCGTTATCGTGCAGTTTGGCGGGCAGACACCACTGAAGTTGGCGCGCGAGCTGGAGGCAGCAGGTGTGCCTATTATCGGTACTACGCCAGACGCAATCGATCGAGCGGAAGACCGTGAGCGATTCCAGCAAATGATTGAGCGACTGCAGTTGCGTCAGCCCCCCAACCGTACAGCCAGGAGTGTCGAAGAAGCTGTGCGTCACGCAATGGATATCGGGTATCCTCTGGTGGTCAGACCTTCCTATGTATTGGGCGGGCGGGCAATGGAAATTGTGTACAAAGAATCGGAATTGCGTCGTTATATGAACACCGCAGTGAGTGTTTCCAACGATGCGCCGGTGTTGCTGGACCATTTCTTGGATGCTGCCGTAGAAGTGGATATGGATGCGGTTTCCGATGGCACCCATGTGGTGATCGGATCGTTGATGCAGCATATCGAACAAGCCGGTATTCACTCTGGTGATTCTGCCTGTTCGTTACCCCCTTACAGCTTAACTGCAGAGGTGCAGGCGGTTATGCGCGAGCAGTCACGTAAGATGGCGCTGGAGTTAGGCGTAATCGGATTGATGAACGTGCAGTTTGCAGTGCAGGGTGACGATGTGTATGTGCTGGAGGTTAACCCCAGAGCATCCCGCACAGTGCCGTTTGTGTCCAAGTGTATTGGTCGGTCTCTGGCCAAAGCAGCTGCCCGCTGTATGGCAGGAACTTCTTTGCAGGAGCAGGGCTTTACCCAAGAAATTGTGCCAACCCGCTACCATGTGAAAGAAGCGGTCTTCCCGTTCGCTAAATTCCAGGGTGTTGACCCGATTCTGGGCCCTGAAATGAAGTCGACGGGTGAAGTAATGGGCGTTGGTGACACCTTTGGTGAAGCTTTCGGTAAGGCTCTGTTGGGCGCCGGTGAAAAAATTCCTGATTCCGGTACTGCGTTTATCAGTGTCCGTGAAAGCGATAAACCTGCGGCCCTGGAAGTGGCCAAGCAGCTAACCAAGCTGGGATTTAAGTTATTTGCGACCAGCGGAACTGCAAAAATGTGTCGGGAAGCCGGCTTGCCGGTGAAATCTATTAACAAAGTGAAAGAAGGTCGTCCTCACATAGTGGATGCTATTAAGAACCGGGAAGTAGAGTTGATTATTAACACGACGGAAGGTACTCAGGCAGTCGCCGATTCTTTTGCCATCCGGCGCCAGGCTCTGCTGGGCAAAATTTGCTATACCACCACGATTGCGGGTGCGCAGGCAATTTGTGCTGCTTTGGAGACTAATGTGGAGCCCATTGTCCGACGCCTTCAGGATTTGCATTCGGAGTTATCAGTATGAGCCGCTATCCAATGACGGAGCAGGGTGCTGCCAGGTTGCGTGAAGAATTGGATCGATTGAAACGAATTGAGCGTCCGCGTATTGTTGCAGCGATCGCAGAAGCGCGCGAACACGGCGATCTAAAAGAAAATGCGGAGTATCACGCTGCCCGGGAAGAACAGGGTTTCGCGGAAGGCCGTATCATGGAAATCGAAGGCAAGCTGGGAAACGCCCAAATTATTGATGTATCTAAAATTGAAAATACAGGGCGAGTTATTTTTGGTGTGACAGTCGATTTGTATGATGTGGATAAGGATGAAAACCGGACTTTCCAGATTGTGGGAGATGATGAGGCGGATATTAAGCAAGGAAAACTATCCGTAAATTCACCCATTGCCCGGGGGTTGATTGGCAAAGTCGTCGGGGATGAGGTGGCAGTAGACACTCCCGGTGGCACGGTCTGTTACGAAATTCTGAAAGTAAGCCATATTTAATCGAAAAAACCGCCCCGAATGGGGCGGCAAGTCTGTGGTGGGGTTGGGTTACTCTGCGCTTTCGTTTTCTGAATCATGCTTGCCTGATTTTTTGTGTTGACCCTTAAAGCGGTCGCGTTTTTCCTCACGCTTTTCCTGCATCTTCTCAAACTTGGTTTGTTGATCCTCGTTCAGAACGCTTTTGATCTCGGTATTGGTCGACTCACGCAAGGCTTGCATTTGTTCGTGCAACCCTTCCATTTGCGGTCGTTTGCTTTCAAAGATTTGTTCCACCTGTTGTTGTTGTTCCGTTGATAAATCCAGGTGTCGGGTTAACCCTTTCATCATACGTCCACCCTGCATTGGTTCGGCGGCGGCTGAAAAAGCAATCATTGAGCTCATTAATATTGCGATAATGTATTTCATTCTATAGTCCTCTGTGGTTGGTGTGAGGCAGTATGGCAATGCAATGTGCAATGAAATTGGATGCAATGTGCAGCAATTGTGAAGATGGGTTTAAACCGGTTTATTTTGCCGGCATCTCGAATTTATACCCCACACCATAAACCGAGCGGACCACTTCGCTCCCTGCGTTGGCGGCTGTCAGCTTTTTACGCAGTTTAGTGATATGTGAGTCGATCGTGCGATCATTCACTACGCGTTGGTCGCGGTAGATACGGTCCATCAGCTGGTCTCGGGTAAACACTCTTTTGGGCTCGGCAGATAGCGCGCTGAGCAATCTGAATTCCACCGCCGTAAGATTAAGTTCATTGCCATGTAAGGTCGCTGCCATGGCGTCCTCGTCCAGTAGCAATGCATTGTGCTCCGTGGCTGGGGAGCCTTGGTCGAACTGCACCCGGCGGAGGTTGGCGTTGACCCTGGCTACGACTTCTCTCGGGCTGTAAGGTTTGCATATGTAATCATCCGCGCCTAACTCAAGGCCCAGTAATCGATCAATTTCTTCCACCTTTGCGGTTACCATGATTATGGGTACGTGGCTAACAGACCGGATTTCTCGACACAAACTAAGGCCGTCTTTGTTCGGTAACATCAGATCGAGTAATATTAAGTCAGGCTGAAATTCCTCGAGCGTGGCCATAGCTCTTGCACCGTCGCTCACTATGGCCGTATCGAAATGATGGTGTTTCAGGTAATCGTCCAGCACTTGTGCCAGGTCGGCCTCATCTTCGATGATCAGTATTTTATTCATTAAGTTGATACAGGCAGGTGCACGCTGACCCGTATCCCTCCTAGCCTGCTGTTATGGATTTCGATGCTGCCCTGGTGTGCCTGCACGATATTTTTACACAGGTTCAGGCCCAGGCCTGCGCCGCCATGATCACGATTGCGGGAAGATTCGGCCCGATATAGCCGGTCAAAGAGTTGGGGTAGCTGGCTGTCACTTACACCGGGTGCCGTATCTTCGAATTCCACCAGATAACGGTTTCCTTCACGCTGACAGCGGACCCGGGTTTTGCCCGGTGTGTCAGTATATTGCAGGCTGTTTTGCAGCAGGTTAGAAAACAACTGGGTAATGCGTTGCGGGTCAGCAAACACGGTGCTTCGATCCGGTAATTCATCATCCAGGGTTAGTTCAATGCCTGCCTGATCGAATGCCGGTAAAGACGCTTGCACGGCATTCAGTATTAATACGTCCAGTTCGCAATCCTGTTTCCGGTATTGCAGGGCTCCCAGGTCCGATAAGGACAGTTGGTATAAATCATCCACCAGGTTATGCAGCCGCATTACCTGATTGTGCAATCGTGCGTGTGTATCGTCGTTGTATTGGTGCACACCATCTTCAATCGCTTCAAGTTGAGCCCTCAATGTAGCTAACGGCGTCCTCAGTTCATGTGACACGTCTGCTACTAATTTACGTCGCGATTGCTCCGTCTGTTTGAGGGTGTTTGCCAGGTCATTAAGGTGCTGCGCCAGTGTGGCAAATTCATCTCCGCCGCGGACTTTGATTTGGTGATCGTATTGCCCCTGGCTCAAATGCCGTACCTGAGAAACCAAACGTTGAATCCGTTTCACCAGGAATTTAGCGACGGGCCAGGCGAACAGCAGCGAAAGTAGTAACGCCAGCAGAGTAATCAACGCCAGCTGTTTGCCCTGCTGGTCAGCAAAGCGTTTGTCGTGGCGATTGGGCGGGCGGTGGCGCTCTCCCAGGCCGAAGTAACCGACGACATTGCCGTTAACAGTAATGGCTTGTTGTTCGATGATTTGACTTTTCGGGTCTCTACCAGCGATGAGTTTGCCCGTCGGGTCAATCAGAAAAACGGAAAGATGAAACGGGACTTTTCCCGGGGGCGGCGGGTTGCCGGTGGCATCAGGGTCATCCCGCATCATTGCAAAGTGACGTAAAAGCCGGTAGAAGCGCCGGGTATCGTTCTGGATTGGCCCCCAGCCATTTTGTTCCGCATAAAACCGGGTTAAGTCCGGGGTAATCTCTTGCAGTGTCTGGCTGTCCTGCTGGCGGATATAGTCTACAAAACCACGCTGAAAACTCCATTTAATCAGAATGGCCATGCTGATAATCAGAACGGCGCTGAAGGTAATAAATGTGAGAACGAGCTTTTTATGAATAGACATACCGGCCTGCAGTGGAGATGATGCATGGCCAGTATATATGCGAAATGTGCAAAAAGTTTGTAGCGGGTAGTTTTAGTCCTGCAGGCGGACCAGATTGGACAATTTGGGGTTTTGTTTTTTGGCCGGACGATAGATTACAGCCATCTTGCCGATGACCTGCGCAAGCTCCGCTTTGGTGGATGAGCAAATGGCGTCGATAACGGCTTTCTTGTCATCCCGGTCCATCACGTTGATGCGCACCTTGATTAACTCATGATCCTCCAGCGCGCGCTCTAACTCGCTCAGCACGCCTTTAGATAGCCCGTTTTCCGCGATCATAACAACGGGTTTTAAGTGATGGGCAATTTTACGAAAGCGTTTTTTTTGATCTTGGCTCAGCGCCATAATGATGTGCCACCTAAATGATTTAGTCGAAACGGTCGGGCCGACGATCCCGGCTCCTGGATAGGGCGCGTATTGTAGAGGAGTCACCGGCGTTTCTCCATTAATCTATGACTTGCTGTATGGATCAGGCAAAATACCCGTCAAATAGACTGAATCACCACCGGGGAATGTTTTGTCCGAAAAGAAGAGTTCGCGAACGAAAACCAGCAATAAATGGCTGCGGGAGCATTTTGACGATGTCTACGTGAAACGTGCTCAGGAGCAGGGGTGGCGCTCCAGGGCAGCATTCAAGTTGTTGGAAATACAGGAAAAAGACAAGCTTTTCAAACCGGGCATGACGGTGCTGGATCTGGGGGCGGCACCGGGCGGCTGGTCTCAGGTAGCGATTAAGCTGGTGGGCAGTAAGGGCCTGGTAATCGCTTCAGATATACTGGAAATGGCGCCGATCGCGGAGGTTCAGTTTTTACAGGGCGATTTTCGTGAGCAGGAAGTCTATCAGCAACTACTTGAAATAATTGGTAATCGCCCGGTTGACCTTGTAATTTCGGATATGGCCCCCAATATGAGTGGTGTAACGGCAGTGGATCATCCACGAGGCATGTACCTGGTGGAGCTGGCTCAGGAAATGGCAAGGCAGGTTCTGAAGAAAAACGGAGATTTCCTTGTCAAAGTGTTCCAGGGGCCGGGAATCGATCAATTCCGGAAGGGCATGCAACACGACTTTCAGAAACTGATCACTCGTAAACCAGATGCTTCACGTGCCCGCTCAAAAGAGGTCTACTTGCTTGGAAAAGGCTTCAAAGGAATTTAATTATGAGCACCAGGCGGGATTCCTGCGCAAAGATGGTGTCATCGCCTAATGTGTAGTAATGTAGATAGTTAATTGATGTAATTTGCACGCACGCCGGACACTTGTAACCGGCGATAATTATAGTGAGGGTAAACCCTTGAACGATATGGCAAAAAACCTAATCCTGTGGGTTGTTATCGCAATTGTCTTGCTGTCGGTTTTTAATAACTTCAGCTCTCAATCCGGGTCGCAGCCTATCCCGTATTCCCAATTCATTGAATCGGTTCAGTCCGGTCAGATTGATAAGGTCGTCATTGACGGATCTACCGTCAGTGGCCGTACTGCATCCAACGAGAAATTCGAAACCGTATTGCCTGCTATTGCCGATATCGATCTAATGCCCATGTTGTTAGAAAACAATGTGGCGATTGAAGGCCGGGCGCCTGAAAAGCAAAGTCTCTGGGCGCAGTTGCTTGTCGCCTGCTTCCCCATTTTGTTGATCGTCGCGATATTTATGTTTTTCATGCGTCAAATGCAGGGCGGCGGTGGCGGTCGGGGTGGCCCGATGACTTTTGGCAAAAGCCGCGCGCGTTTGCTCAGCGAAGATCAGATTAAAACGACATTTGCCGATGTTGCTGGTTGTGATGAAGCGAAAGACGAAGTACAGGAACTGGTGGAGTTCTTAAGAGACCCCGGTAAGTTTCAACGGCTCGGCGGAAAAATTCCTCGTGGAGTTTTGATGGTGGGTTCCCCGGGTACAGGTAAAACGTTGCTGGCCAAAGCCATTGCCGGTGAAGCCAAGGTGCCGTTTTTTACCATATCGGGTTCTGACTTTGTTGAAATGTTCGTAGGTGTGGGTGCTTCCCGTGTCCGCGATATGTTTGAGCAAGCCAAGAAACAATCGCCTTGCATCATCTTTATCGATGAAATTGACGCAGTTGGACGTTCGCGCGGTGCAGGTTTGGGCGGCGGTCATGACGAGCGAGAACAAACTCTGAACCAGTTGCTGGTTGAAATGGATGGCTTCGAACCGAACGATGGAGTAATTGTCATCGCGGCAACCAACCGCCCGGATGTGCTGGACTCAGCGCTGCTGCGTCCAGGTCGTTTCGATCGCCAGGTTGTGGTTTCCGCTCCAGATATTCTGGGCCGTGAGCAGATTCTGAAAGTACATATGCGTAAAGTGCCGATCAGCGATGATGTCGATCCCAAAACCATCGCTCGTGGAACACCTGGTTTTTCCGGTGCGGATTTGGCTAACCTGGTGAACGAAGCGGCTCTGTTCGCTGCGCGTGCCAGCAAACGTGTCGTAGAAATGGCAGAGTTTGAAAAAGCCAAAGATAAAATTCTGATGGGCGCAGAGCGTAAAAGCATGGTCATGTCAGAAAAGG
Organism: Ketobacter sp. MCCC 1A13808; assembly: GCF_009746715.1. Classification (NCBI taxonomy): domain Bacteria; kingdom Pseudomonadati; phylum Pseudomonadota; class Gammaproteobacteria; order Pseudomonadales; family Ketobacteraceae; genus Ketobacter; species Ketobacter nezhaii. Next base: position 47,289 of record NZ_VRKW01000006.1, on the reverse strand, counting down.
AAAAATTGAATACGTCGTATCATGAAGCCGGGCACGCGATCGTGGGGCGTATGGTTCCTGATCACGATCCGGTATACAAAGTCAGTGTTATTCCTCGCGGTCGCGCACTGGGTGTGACCATGTATTTGCCAGAGGAAGACAAATACAGTCAAAGCAAGCGTGCATTGGAAAGCATGGTTTGCTCCTTGTTTGGTGGTCGGATAGCAGAAGAAATCACCTTGGGTAAAGATGGTGTTACAACGGGTGCTTCCAATGACATTCAGCGCGCAACTGAAATCGCGCGTAACATGGTAACCAAATGGGGTCTGTCCGAGAAAATGGGGCCACTAAGTTACGAAGAAGACGAAGGCGAAGTGTTCCTGGGTCGGCAATATAATCAGCGTAAGGTGGTTTCAGGTCAGATCGCGAAAGAGATCGATGAGGAAGTCCGTAAGATAATTGATGAGTGTTACGATCGGGCTAAGACGATTCTCGAAGAAAATATGGATCAACTGCATGCGATGGCAGAAGCGTTAATGTTGTATGAAACTATTGATGCTGAGCAAATCAATGACATTATGGAAGGCCGTAAGCCGCGTCCTCCGAAAGGCTGGAACGATTCCAACGATGGACCAAGAGGCGGAAGCCCTGCAGTTGAACCTGACTCAGGTGATAGCAAAAAAGACGCGACAAGCAAAGGCTCGATTGGCGGGCCTGCTAACACGCATTAAGCGTTAACCAGTGCATGTCAGTATCAGACCAACTCCAATGCGGTCTGCGTAGTCTTGATCTCCGGCATCCCCACGTCATGGGGGTGCTCAATGTGACCCCCGACTCCTTCTCGGACGGGGGTCTATTTAATTCCAGGGACTCTGCAATAGCGCACGCTGTCAAAATGGTGGCTGAAGGCGCATCCATAATTGATGTGGGTGGAGAGTCCACGCGTCCAGGCGCCGCTCCGGTATCAGAGCAAGAAGAGCTGGATCGTGTTTTGCCGGTGGTTGAAGCCTTGGCGAAGGAGGTCGACGCGGTAATTTCCCTTGATACCAGTTCCCCCCAAGTCATAACGGAAGCTTCGCGCGCCGGTGCAGGGCTGATTAATGACGTTCGCGCGTTATCGCGTCCCGGCGCCTTATCGGCAGCTAAAGATAGTGGGTTGCCCGTCTGTCTGATGCACATGCAGGGTCAACCGCAGTCTATGCAGGTCGCACCAAAATACGATTCAGTGGTTGCAGAGGTGTGCTGCTATCTTGTGGATAGAGTGAGCGTTTGTGAGCGCGGGGGCATAGAGCGAGACCGGATCATCATTGATCCCGGATTTGGTTTCGGCAAGTCCGTGCAGCATAACTTGCTCTTACTCAAGCATTTGGCGCAATTGGGACAACTTGGTCTGCCGATTCTGGTGGGGCTCTCCCGCAAAAGCCTGATCGGAACCTTGCTCGGGAGACCGGTTGAAGAGCGGCTGTTCGGAAGCTTAGCGGCGGCTTTGATTGCGGTGCAAAATGGAGCCCGCATTGTTCGCGTACACGATGTGGCTGCCACCGTTGATGTATTAAAAATAGCGTCTGCCGTCGCAGAGGTGGATGCAGATTGAAACCGGTTAGTGAAACCTAAGGAAACACTGAATGACAAAGCGTTATTTCGGAACAGACGGAATTCGGGGTGCGGTTGGTAAAGGCGTGATAACGCCGGAGTTTATGTTAAAGCTGGGGTGGGCTGCTGGCAAGGTGTTCACCAAAGGCGAGGGGCGCCAAAAAATACTCATTGGTAAAGACACGAGAATTTCCGGTTATATGTTCGAGTCCGCGTTGGAGGCCGGTCTCTCCGCTTCCGGCGTGGACGTTATGTTATTGGGTCCGATGCCAACCCCGGGTATAGCTTATTTAACTCGAACCTATCGCGCCGCGGCGGGGATTGTGATCAGTGCGTCGCATAACGCGTATTATGATAATGGGATAAAGTTTTTTTGCACGGAGGGGAAAAAACTACCAGATGACATCGAGTTGGCCATTGAGAGTTATATGGACATGGATATGGACACGGTGCCGTCGGACCGTATTGGCAAAACACGAAAATTAGAAGATGCCCGTGGCCGCTATATTGAGTTCTGTAAGAGCACCTATCCAAGGCGGTTGTCATTGTATGGGTTACGGATTGTCGTCGATTGTGCGAATGGAGCCACGTATTCATCTGCGCCCCTGGTGTTTGAAGAATTGGGTGCCGAAGTTATCCCGCTGGCAGTCGAACCGGACGGATTGAATATTAATTTAAATTGCGGCTCTACTGGGCCTGAATTGTTGCAACGAAAAGTCTTGGAACTGCGGGCGGACGTAGGAATTGCTTTCGATGGCGATGGTGACCGGGTTGTAATGGTGGACGCCGACGGAGAGGTGGTGGATGGTGATGAAATGCTGTTTATCATCTCTCAGGGCCGAAAGCGCGCAGGTGTGCTGGTGGGTGGAGTCGTTGGGACGCTGATGAGCAATTATGGCCTGGAGCTGGCGCTTGGTGAAAATGACATCGAGTTTGTCAGGGCCAAGGTCGGAGACCGTTATGTGATGGAAGAGCTTGGTCGGCGAGACTGGTATCTCGGGGGGGAGTCTTCCGGGCATATTGTTTGCCTGGATAAAACGACCACAGGTGACGGCATTGTAGCGGCTCTACAAGCCCTGACGGTAATGATATCAGAGCAGCGTAGCTTGGCAGAATTGAAGCGCGGTATGGTTAAAATGCCGCAAACCATGATTAATGTACAGTTGCCCGAAAAGCGCGATGTCATTGCCATCCCGCAAGTTCAGGATGCAGTTAAAACGGCTGAAAACCAGCTCTCCGGGCGTGGCAGGGTGTTGTTACGCCCCTCCGGCACAGAGCCGCTGATCCGGGTGATGGTAGAGGGTGCAAATGCCGATGAGGTGTCTTCTTTGTGTCGCCAAATTGCCGATACGGTTGAAGAGGCCATTTCTGCTTGATCTGCTCGCGTCATAAGTGATCTGGGAGCCATTCAGCCTGGCGTCTCGCGCCTTGGCGCCTTGTATGTTGACATCTTCTTCGCTACCATTGCCGCCTCGCAAAAGAGGAGGCGGATATAATGCGTACCCCTGTCGTCGCTGGGAATTGGAAAATGAATGGCAGTAAGGCTTCGGCCGCTGCATTGCTCAACGACCTGAAAGCCGGATTAACCTCTAGTACGGCGGAAGTCCTGATTTGTGCGCCTTACCCGTTTCTGGATCAGGTGGCGAACGTGTTGAATGGCTCGGGCATCAAATGGGGCGCTCAAAATGCGAGCCAGCATGGCTCTGGTGCATTCACGGGGGAAGTTTCAGTCAGTATGTTGGCCGACTTCGGCTGTACGCACGTTATTTTAGGGCATTCCGAGCGTAGAGCGCTCTTTTCCGAAACGGATGAGCTTGTCGCAGAAAAATTCGTCGCAACACTCGAAGGCGGCTTGACCCCGATTCTTTGTCTGGGGGAATCCTTGCAGGAAAGGGACGCGGGAAAAACGATCGAAGTGGTTGAGCGCCAATTAATGGCGGTGGTCGAAAAGGCCGGGATTCACTCGTTCTCTAATGCGATGTTGGCTTACGAACCCGTATGGGCAATTGGTACTGGGTTAACAGCAACGCCCGACCAGGCGCAGGAAGTGCACAGTGTGTTGCGTACTAAACTGGCACAGCTAGACGTAGAAGTAGCCGGAAAATTGCCCATACTGTATGGCGGCAGTGTGAAAGCAGCAAACGCAGCTGCATTGTTCAGCTGCGACGATATAGACGGAGGCTTGATTGGTGGAGCCTCATTGGACGCCAATGACTTTATAGCTATCTGCCAGGCGGCAGGGTGATCAGGAATAAAAGATGACAGTTACGATTGAAACCGTTTTATTGATTGTGTTGGTGTGTGTGGCGCTGGCATTGATCGGCTTGGTACTCATACAGCATGGTAAAGGAGCGGATGCAGGTGCCTCATTCGGCGGCGGCGGCTCGCAGACTGTATTTGGAGGCGCCGGGTCGGGTAATTTTTTGACCAAATCTTCCTGGATTTTGGCAGGACTGTTTTTCATTATCTGTCTGGCTTTGGCTTATATTGCCAGAGAGAAAGCGACCGGCGGCACAGGCATTGATTTTTCGGAGCCAGCTCCGGTAGTTGAGCAGGTCATCGAAACCGACGTGCCGCAATATGACGATGAGGGTGTGTCGGAGCCGTCGGATGTGCCCGTAGTGGCCGAACCGGAAGCAGATGTGCCTGCTCAGCCTGCAGAAAAGGCAGAGCTAGAGGCTGAGGGAGTTGATCAGACCGCTGTGCCAGCTGAGCCGGAAGCCGAAATACCGCCATCTGAGTAAGATGTCAAAAAAAGTAATTGTTTAAGGAATAATTTTCTGGATAGCTTGTAATGGATCCGGTAAATTATGCCTCCCTCGCCGAAGTGGTGAAATTGGTAGACACGCTATCTTGAGGGGGTAGTGGCCTTCTGGTCGTGCCGGTTCAAGTCCGGCCTTCGGCACCAAATCTACCTTCGGGCTTTGCGCGAACCATGTTGCTGCGTAAAGCCCGAAGTCTATTCGTATCATTCTCTCGTTAAAGCTGATTTATAAACGCCAATGGTCCTTTGCTGCTGATGGTAAGGTCGCCTTATGAAAGCGGGGTGAGGCTATGGTGTCTGCTTTTGTGCTTCTTGGAAATTTCTTTAAAAAGCCAGCACTTAGCAGAGTTTTATTTCAGTAATATTGTTGACAGGTCATATTAAAGTCTCTAATATGCGCCTCACGTTGATGCGGGGTGGAGCAGTCTGGTAGCTCGTCGGGCTCATAACCCGAAGGTCGTTGGTTCAAATCCAGCCCCCGCTACCAAATACGAAAAAGGCCCGGAGGCCCTGTTGCGATAAGTGACTTGGTATCCGGGTCTTTTTTTATGTGGTTGCTGGGATCGCTCCGCAGCGATGATTATGTCGAGGGCAGTGGTAGAATGCAGCGTAAGAACGGTTTTATGACTAATTACGGTTTTTTGCGCCATCTAAATTGATAAATGCTCCCTTTCGCGGTTATAATCCGCGCCCTGTGAAGCGTGGGCTCCCTCTTGATAGGTTATCAGCAGGTATCTGACAGTAACACGCTCACCTTCAGTGAAGGCAATTCTCTCCCGGTGTGTTTTCCCTATAACGTGTTTGGCTTCTGTTGAAGCATGGCGGTCAAGATTGCTATACTACGTCGCCACGGGATAGCGCGGTGCGGTGCCTAAATCGGTTAAAGTGTGTCTGTGTCGGTTGCCGTGAAGTACATGCCGGAGTGTAAAAGTTTTAAGAAGCCCCTAATTAGGGGCTTTTTGTTAGGGATAGAGAGGGTGGACGCGTAATTTGACTGGCCTTAACCAGGGCTGGTGGAAGCGTTGGCCCCGGAGTGTGGGCCATGGTGCCCACTTTTTGTTTGTGCGGCGAGCAGTCGCAAATTAGAGCAGAGTTCAGGCTAACTGTGTCATCGAAACGAATTGAAACGCTATGCGCCATGCTGGAACCTGCTGTTAACGCAGTGGGAATGGAGTTGTGGGGTGTGGAATACATCTCTCAAGGGCGTCACTCTATATTGCGAGTGTTCATCGACTCAGAAAATGGAGTCAGCATAGAAAATTGTGAGGCGGCATCGCACCAGCTTAGCGGTGTGCTTGACGTAGAGGATCCTATAAATGGTGAATACAACCTGGAAGTGTCTTCACCGGGTTTGGATCGGCCATTTTTTAAATTCAGTCAGTATGCCGGTTTTGAAGGTGAACTGATAAAAGTGCGGTTGCAGCTGGCTGTCGACGGCATGAGAAATTTTACGGGCAGGTTAGTGGCGGCTGAGAATGATCAGCTCACGTTCGAAGTGGATAGCAAAACACTAACCGTATCGATAAATCAAATAGATAAAGCAAACCTGGTCCCAACATTCGACTAATACATTGGCAGAAAGATTGCCGTGTGCAGTCTCAGGGTGAGGCAGTGAGATGAGTAAAGAAATACTTCTGGTAGCGGATACTGTATCAAACGAGAAAGGCGTTGATAAAAACGTTATTTTCGGAGCTGTGGAGTTAGCGTTGGCGACAGCCACAAAAAAGCGCTTTCCTTCTGATGATGTGGATATTCGGGTCAATATTGACCGCGTGACCGGCGATTATGAAAGCTTTCGTTTGTGGCACGTGGTTCTGGATGAAGATTTTGAATTCCCAGGTCGGCACTTAACCCTGGTGGAAGCACACGACATTGATACCAAGTTGAATATCGGTGATACCTGGGAAGAGCCCATAGAGTCGATTGAGTTCGGACGCATTGCTGCGCAAACGGCAAAGCAGGTTATTGTGCAAAAAGTCCGCGAGGCTGAGCGGCAGCAAGTAATTGAAGCCTTCCTGGATCGTATCGGTGAATTGATCAGCGGCACGGTGAAGAAAGTAACCCGTGATAGCGTCATACTGGATTTGGGCAATAACGCAGAAGCCTTGTTACCGCGCGAAGACATGATCCCCCGCGAAACCTTTCGTATGGGTGACCGGGTAAGAGCTGTCTTGCACGACGTTAATCGTGAAAATCGTGGTCCGCAATTATTCGTCAGCCGAACCCGTCCGGAAATGCTGGTAGAGCTTTTCAAAATTGAAGTGCCGGAAATCGGTGAAGACCTTATCGAAATTAAGGGTGCTGCCCGTGACCCGGGCTCGCGCGCCAAAATTGCTGTAAAAACCCACGACCAGCGCGTTGATCCGGTTGGTGCCTGTGTTGGTATGCGCGGTGCAAGGGTGCAGGCAGTTTCCAATGAGTTGGGCGGCGAGCGTATTGATATCGTGCTGTGGGATGACAACGTTGCCCAGTTTGTGATTAACGCGATGTCTCCTGCCGATGTGGTCTCGATCGTGGTGGATGAAGATCGTCACGCGATGGACATTGCAGTTGACGAAGATCAGTTGGCCCAGGCGATCGGTAAAGGCGGGCAGAATATCCGTCTTGCGAGTGAGTTGGCCGGCTGGGATCTGAACGTAATGACAGTAGAGCAGGCCCAGGACAAGCAGCAGGAAGAGTCGGGGGAACTGGTTGAGCGCTTTATGGCGGATCTGGATGTAGACGAAGATGTGGCAGCGATTCTGGTTGAAGAAGGTTTCACCAGCATGGAAGAAGTTGCCTATGTTCCGAAAGAGGAAATGATGGCCATTGATGGCTTTGACGAAGACGTTGTCGATGAATTGCGACGACGAGCAAAAGACGCCTTGTTGACCAAGGCGCTGGTGTCAGAAGAAAAACTCGAAGGTGAGCAGGCACCTGCTGAAGACCTGTTGAATATGGATGGTATGGATAAAACTACCGCATATGCTCTGGCAAAAATTGGCATTATCACAATGGATGATCTTGCTGAACAGGCCGTCGACGACATAATTGACGTTGAAGGCATAGATGAAGAACGCGCCGGGCAATTGATAATGACTGCACGTGCCCCCTGGTTCGAGGATCAGGAATAATCGAAACCCCGAACCTTGAACAGCAACAGGCACGAAGAACAGGAGTGAGAAACGCTGATATGGCAGAAGTGACCGTCGAACAGCTTGCAGACGTCGTGGGAATTCCCGTAGAGACTCTATTGCAGCAAATGAAAGACGCGGGGCTGACTCACAAAGATGCGGCGCAAGCTGTGTCAGATAACGAGAAGGAACAGCTGCTGGCGCATCTAAAGCGCTCGCATGGTGGCAGTGATGCCGGGCCCAAAAAGATTACCCTGAAACGCAAGAGCGTCAGTACGCTCAAAGTGAGTGGTTCTCAAGGGCGCAGCAAAACAGTAAACGTGGAAGTTCGTAAAAAGCGCACCTACGTGAAACGTGCTGATGTGGAAGCCGAGGAAGCTGCGAAGGCTGAAGAAGCCAGGTTAGCTGAAGAAGCAGCCAAGGCCGAAGCAGCGAAGAAAGCGCAGGAAGCTGAGGCCACGCGTGAAGCAGATGAGGCCCGCCTGGAAGCTGAAAGAAAAGCCTTGGAAGAGGCGAAGGCCGAAGACGAAGCGAAAAAGGCAGCTGCGGGTGGCGCTGCATCGAAAAAATCGTCTGCCAAAAAGTCAGCACCTGAGAAGAAAGAGGCGGCACCCAAAAAGCCGGAGCTGTCACCTGAAGAGCAGGCAGCAGAAGACGCTCGCCGGGCGGAAGACGCTAAGCGACGTGATGAGGCTCGGAAGAAAGCGGAAGAGGAAGCGCGTCAGCGTACTCTCGAAGAAGCTCGCCGTATCGCTCAGGAACTTGAAGGTCGCTCTGAAACCAAAACAGAAGAAGTGTTGTTGGAAGAAGAGAAGGACGCCATTGTTAAGCGTGCGTTCGAAGACAGCCTGGCTGCAGAAGCTCGGCAAGCTAAGCGCGCACGTAAAGTGCCGAAGAAAAAGGGCCGCGACAAACAGCCTGAACGCAAGACGATTTCGCGGGTTGCATCCAGAGTCAATAAACACGGGTTCCAGAACCCGACAGGACCGGTTGTGCGTGAAGTTGCATTAGGCGAATCAATAACAGTATCTGATCTGGCGCAACAGATGTCTGTGAAAGGCGCAGCGGTAGTCAAATCCCTGTTTAATCTCGGAATCATGGCGACCATGAATCAGACGATCGACCGCGATACTGCGCAATTAATCATTGAAGAATTCGGCCATAACCTGAAATTAGTCAGCGAGGACGCGGTTGAAGATTCACTGGTAGAGCATCTGGAAGATAGCCAGAAAGAAGGCGATCTGGCGGCCCGGGCACCGGTGGTTACTATTATGGGTCACGTTGACCATGGTAAAACTTCTTTGCTGGATCACATCCGCAGAACCCGGGTGGCGGCAGGTGAAGCAGGTGGAATCACTCAGCACATCGGCGCTTATCACGTTGAAACCGGTCACGGCATGATTACGTTTCTGGACACACCGGGTCACGCTGCATTTACTCAGATGCGGGCGCGCGGTGCCTCCTGTACCGACATTGTTATTCTGGTCGTTGCAGCGGACGACGGCATGATGCCACAAACTGCGGAAGCAATTGACCACGCTCGTGCAGCGGGTGTACCGATTATCGTTGCAGTTAACAAAATAGACAAAGAAGATGCGGACCCGGAACGGGTTAAGTCGGACTTATCTCAGAAGGAAGTGATTTCCGAAGAGTGGGGTGGTGACACTCAGTTTGTTGAAGTGTCTGCGTTAACCGGTCAGGGCATCGATGCCTTACTGGATGCGATCTTGCTACAGGCTGAATTGCTGGAGTTGAAATCCGTCGCGGAGGGCGCAGCCCAAGGCATGGTTATCGAGTCTCGCGTGGATAAAGGGCGTGGTGTTGTTGCCAGTCTGTTGGTTCAAAACGGCATCCTGAATCAGGGCGACATGGTGCTGGCCGGTGAGTATTACGGTCGTGTAAGAGCCATGCTGGATGAAAACGGCAAGCAGGTAGACGCAGCCGGGCCATCTATCCCTGTAGAAATTTTAGGTTTGGCAGGCGCACCGGACGCCGGTGAGGAATTCCAGGTGGTGCCTGATGAGCGAAAAGCTCGTGAAGTTGCTGAATTCCGCCAGAAGAAATTACGTCATAACCGGTTGACCCGTCAGCAAGCAGCGAAGCTGGAGAACGTGTTTGAGAATATGGGCGCGGGCGAATGTGCTTACGTCAATATCGTATTGAAAACCGATGTACGTGGTTCGTTGGAAGCCCTGCAAACGGCATTAACGGATCTGTCAACCGATGAGGTGAAGGTGAACATCGTTTCCTCCGGTGTGGGCGGTATTAACGAATCGGATGTCAATCTTGCGCTGACATCCAGTGCGGTCGTGATCGGTTTTAACGTACGGGCAGATAACTCGGCGCGGAAATTATGTCAGGAAGAAGACATCGAGCTGCGTTATTACAGTGTTATCTATGACATCATCGAAGACGTTAAGAACGCTATGTCCGGTTTGCTTGCGCCTGAACTACGTGAAGAAATAATGGGGACTGCCGAAGTGCGCGACGTCTTCCGGTCATCCAAGTTCGGAGCGGTAGCCGGTTGTAAAGTTATTGAAGGTACTCTGTACCGCAACAAGCCGATCCGGGTGTTGCGTGATGATGTGGTTATCTATCAGGGCGAGCTGGAATCCCTTCGACGTTTCAAAGACGATGTACAGGAAGTCAACGCCGGTATCGAATGTGGCATAGCAGTCAAGAGCTACAACGATGTTAAAGAAGGCGACAAGATCGAAGTCTTTAGCGTTAAGAAAGTCGCGCGTAGTATTTAAGAGGGTACAGGATTGCGTCACGGAGCCCGAGGCTATAACCGAACCGACCGTATTGCCGATCAAATTCAGCGCGATCTAGCGCTGATGCTGCATCGGGAAATTAAAGATCCCAGAGTCGGGATGGTGACGATTAATAGCGTGAATGTGAGTAAAGATCTCGCGTATGCGGATATCTACGTCACTTTTATGGGTATTGACGAAGAGGATGGCGTAGACGAAGCGTTGGGTGTGCTAGGCCATGCCAGCGGATTTCTTCGTTCTATGCTGGCCAAGGGAATACAGTTGCGTACCATTCCCCGATTACGATTTCACTATGACCGGACGATTGTTGACGGACCGCGTATGTCGCGGTTGATTGATAAAGCCGTGAAAGAAGATGAAGCTCGCCATCAAGGCAGTTCTGACCCGGACCAGAAAAACGGAGACTGAGTGTGGGTAGGCGACGCAATAATGGCCGTAAAGTAGATGGCATTCTGGTGCTCGATAAGCCAGGCGGCTGTACTTCTAATGAAATCCTGCAGCGGGTAAAACGCATGTTCGGAGCCGCGAAAGTGGGGCACACCGGCAGCCTGGATCCATTGGCAACCGGGGTGTTGCCTTTGTGTTTCGGTGAAGCGACCAAGTTTTCCCAGTACCTGCTCGATTCAGATAAAGCCTATGTAGTGAAAGCGAAATGGGGTGAAAAAACCAATACCGCTGACGCAGATGGCGAAGTGGTTGAGCGTTGTGCTACTGATGGCTTAACGCGGGAATTGCTGGAGTCTACATTGCCTGACTTTCGTGGCGGAATTGAGCAGGTTCCATCTATGTTTTCGGCCCTGAAGCATAAAGGGCAGCCGCTTTATAAATTGGCCCGACAAGGGCTTGAAGTTGAGCGGGAAGCGCGCAAGGTTCACATTGTTCAGCTAGACTTGTTGGATTTTGATACGGAACATTTCAGTTTATTTGTTGCCTGTAGTAAAGGCACCTATATCCGTAATCTGGTGGAAGACATTGCGGTGGCTATTGGGAACCTTGCTCATGTGGTAGAATTGCGCCGCACTTGGGCCGGCCCTTATGTTGAAAGCCAAGCGAAGACTGTCGAGGTGTTGTCCGAGACACTGGAACTCGGGGGCCATCAGGCTCTGGATCAATTATTGTTACCGTTAAGCAGCAGTGTCGATCATTGGCCTTGTTTGACGTTAAGCGAAAGCTCCACTTTCTACCTGCGCAATGGTAATCCGGTGCAGGTTCCCGGAGCACCACTGGATGGGTGGGTTAAATTGATCGGCCCGGACGAAGAATTTATTGGCGTCGGAGAATTGCAGGACGATGGTCTTGTTGCCCCTCGGCGTTTAATAAGTAATTGCAACTAGCAGACCGCTTAGTTGTTTTATCTGTAACCTTCAAACTGTAAATATGCGTGGTTTGACCGGTTTTAAACGTAAAAGCATATTGGAGAAAAAACAATGTCATTGAATGCTGAACAAAAAGCAAAAGTTGTAGCCGATCACCAGCGGGTAGCAGGTGACACCGGTTCTCCGGAAGTGCAGGTTGCTTTGCTGACTGCACAAATTAATCAGCTGCAGGGTCACTTCAAAGCGCATAACAAAGACCACCATTCACGTCGTGGTCTGATCCGGATGGTAAATCAGCGTCGTAAATTGCTGGACTATCTGAAGCGTAAGGATCTTGATCGTTACACTGCTCTGATCGGTAAACTTGGTCTGCGTCGTTAATGAAGCATTGGCTAGGCAGATATTCAGGAGCGCGCTCAAAGCTGGCTATGGCCTGCGCAGGGGTTGCGACTGAATAAGCTTGATAACACGGCACTTATTTTCGGATAAGTGCCGTGTTTGTTTAAGCGGATGACTAACTTATTGGTAAAACTCCGGCTTCAAGATTTAATTGACTGGAATAGCACGAGTTGTGCCGGCGTCTCGAAATGGAAGGTGAATAATGTTTAGAGTGGTAACGAAAGAATTTCAATTCGGCGATCAGAAATACAAACTGGAAACAGGCAAAGTAGCGCGTCAGGCTACCGGGGCAGTGGTAGTTACAACCGATTCCTGTTCGGTTTTGGTAACCGCTGTCGCTCGTAAAGAAGCGGCACCGGGTGTTGGTTTTTTCCCTTTGACTGTCAATTACCAGGAAAAATTTTACGCTGCCGGACGTATCCCCGGCGGCTTTTTGAAACGTGAAGGCCGTCCTTCAGAGAAAGAAACTCTGACTTCACGTTTGATTGATCGGCCAATTCGTCCCTTGTTTCCTGATGGCTTTACCAACGAAGTTCAGGTAATTGCAACGGTTATGTCGACCGATAAAACCCAGGATACCGATATCGCAGCGATTATTGGTGCTTCCGCTGCATTAACGATTGCCGGCGTGCCTTTCATGGGGCCCATCGCGGCTGCACGAGTTGCGTATATCGACGGCATGTACATCATTAACCCGAACTACAAACAGCAGGAAACTTCAGTGCTGGACCTGGTGGTTGCCGGAACCGCTGATGCAGTATTAATGGTGGAATCAGAAGCGCAGGAACTCACCGAAGACCAGATGTTGGGTGCTGTTCTGTTCGGGCATATGGAAATGCAAACTGCGGTTACTGCGATTAAGGAATTCGCTGCCGAAGTGGCCACACCCGCTTGGGATTGGCAGGCACCGGCAGAAAATACAGCACTAACGGATGCGATTAAAAGCCAGTTGGGCGATAAGCTGAACGAAGCTTATCAGATTCACGATAAGCAAGCCCGTTATACCCGGGTAGGAGAACTGCGTTCAGAAGTGGTAGCCGCACTGTGTGATGCTGACTCGGAAACAGCTCCGGCCGAAGCCGAGGTTAAAGACATATTTCACCACTTGGAATATGTGACCGTGCGTGAAAACGTGTTGGCAGGCAAACCTCGTATTGACGGTCGTGAACTGAATACCGTTCGCCCGATTGCAGTAGAAGTGGGGGTTATGCCCAGAACGCACGGTTCTGCCTTGTTCACACGAGGTGAAACTCAGGCTATCGTAACCGCTACACTGGGAAGTTTGCGTGATTCTCAGAATATCGACTCAATCGAAGGCATGAAAAGCGACCCTTTTATGCTGCACTACAACTTCCCTCCATTCTGTGTTGGCGAAATCAGCTTTCAACTGGGGCCGAAGCGTCGTGAGATAGGTCATGGGCGCTTGGCGCGCCGTGGTATTCAGGCAATGCTGCCGGATGGTGCTGATTTTCCCTACGCTATTCGTGTAGTGTCGGAAATCACAGAGTCCAACGGGTCTTCTTCGATGGCGTCGGTTTGTGGCAGCAGTCTGGCCCTGATGGATGCAGGTGTGCCATTGAAGGCTCCGGTTGCAGGTATTGCGATGGGCCTGGTTAAAGAAGGTGAGCGCTTTGCGGTGCTGTCCGATATTCTGGGTGATGAAGATCATTTGGGCGACATGGACTTCAAAGTAGCGGGTACCGAGAAAGGTATTACCGCGCTGCAAATGGATATCAAAATCACCGGTATTACCGAAGAGATTATGGAAGCAGCTCTGACTCAGGCTCGTGAAGGCCGATTGCACATCCTGGGCGAAATGAACAAAGTCCTTAATCAGACTCGAGGTACTATCTCCGAAGATGCGCCTGTTTATTTAACTATAAAGATCCATCCTGATAAAATCCGCGACGTCATCGGTAAAGGCGGCGCCATGATCCGCAGCATTTGTGAAGAATCCGGTGCTGAAATTGATATCGGTGATGATGGTCAGGTGCGCATCTATGGTCAAAACCAGGCAGCGGCAGAAAAAGCGTTTTCAATGGTTGAAGGCATCACCGCAGAAGCTGAAATCGGTAAAATTTATGTGGGTAAAGTGAACAAGATCGTCGATTTCGGCGCTTTTGTTAATATCTTGCCTGGTACCGACGGTTTGGTCCATATTTCTCAGATCGCTGAAGAGAGAGTCAATCAGGTCAGTGATTATCTGAAGGAAGGTCAGGAAGTGTCTGTGAAGGTGCTGGACGTGGACAATCGCGGTCGCATTAAATTAAGCATAAAAGAAGCCGTGGCTGAAGCCGCTCAGGGTGAAACCCAACCAGAGTAAGATAAACTGGTTTAGGTGATATTGTGTTAATAAAAAGGGAGCTTTATGCTCCCTTTTTATTAACATTTGGCTATAAAAAATACAGTTGTGTTTGTGAAGTCCATTGCGTACCCTAAAGGCCTTTGTATTAGAAGAAAAATAAATGGGAGGGAAAGGTTATGCCATTCGGTCGACCTGTTAGCTTGGCAAAAAGGGGCGTTTTTAAAGTCATTGTCACGTCCTCAGTTTTGTTGTTTTCCGGGGTATCTCTTGCCGCCGACGACTGGCAGCTGGATAAAGACGAAAACGATATTCAACTCTACACGAAAGAGTCTCATACCGGACCGTTGAAGCAAGTCAAGGTGGTGACTCGGGTGCAATCCAGTTTATCCAGCCTGGTGGCTTTTTTATCTGATCAGAGTGGCTTTCCTGCTTGGATGGATAAAGTGTCCAAAGTGGAAAAATTAAAAGACATTAACGAGCAGGAAACGCTGACATATACCGTAATTGATTCACCCTGGCCCGAGCGTGACCGGGATAGTGTGTGGTATTCAAAGTGGGATCAAGATCCCGACACCTTAGTAGTAACCAAGAAAGTGTTATCAGAGCCGCAATACGTGAGTGAAGATGAACGGATGATTCGCAGTCCCTCTTTGGAAGCGGAATGGGTGCTGACTCCGAAAGAGGAGGGCATGGTGGAAGTGGCGTATGTTTCCGATTTTGACCCGGGCGGTAATGTCCAGGGCTGGTTATTGGACATGTTTACCTATGAAATGCCTTTCAACACGATGCAAAACCTCAAGCAGTCTGAGCTGGGGAAAAATGAAGGCGCAACGTTTGCTTTTATCAAAGAGCCGACAGCAAAAAGGGTCGTTACTCAATAGTTACTCAATAGACCTTTAATCGAGAAAGCCGCAGACAGCTTTTAGCGTGCTGCGGCTTTTTATTTACTTGTTGTCTAGACGGTTGTAGTCCATTAACGCAAATTCCACTGGCCACTCAAGAAAGTTATGCTTGTGCAGTCGGTCACTGAACTCCCAAAATTGCTCTGATGTGCGACGAATCGCGAACTCATCCAACAGCGCGGTATAGTCTTTCGCAGATCGTAATGAGTTTACCCGGTCCACAAAATTTCTCATTTGCGCCTGGGGTACTCGAAGAAATAAGTTGGGGTAGGCTGCGATAATCCCATAGCCGACGGTTAAAGTATCTTCCTGGGGAAGGCGACGGTCCTCTTCATCGAATAAGTACGAAATATTGGTGAAGGCGCTATCGCTCAAAAGGGTGTAGTAATTGCTAGCCCCTTTTTTTTCATCAGCCACCTCCAGAATGGTGACTTGTGGCATGAGAGAGGCGGCGATGCCCGCTACCTGATCGAGATCCAATATAGCTTCCCTGGCTTCTCCGGTTAGTTGACCCTGCCCAGCGTCGTGCGTGCGGTTCAGAACCGGAGCCAGCTTGTCCCGTAACTTTAAGTAGAGCTCATCCAGGGGCTGTTGAGTTTGATAATTAACGGACGACTTACCCTTGTAGACCTTGGCAGCATCAAATATCTTTTCTTTTACCGTATTAACGGATCCACGATACCAGTGGTTTCGGACTTCGGTGCGGTATCCAACGGGTAGCAGCGTAATAAAATTAAACTCGCCTTCCATACGTAAAAAGTCCATATAGATGCGTGTGTTGAGGTTGTGTCCAACATTGCCATAAACATCGAAACCGGCCACCAACAAATAGTGAATGCGTTCCAAAAGAGGGTAACTAATGACCCAGGCAGATTGCGGTTTATCCCCGTGAAGACCTTTGATAACGGTAGCGCTGTCGCTGTGACGGTAAATAGTGAGGGCTGCGTTGTCATTGCTGCCATCGCCGTCCCAAAGCAGATCAAGGTCGATTTTAAAACCCCCGTCCAGCTTCTGATTGATCTGTTCAACCATAGCATCAAAAAATTTCCGTTCATCGGCCGCGTAACTGATTAGATTGAGTATTCCGGAGCTGCTGCTGGCTTCGGCGGGGAGTTCTAATTGGTTGACATTATCCAGTAGAAACTGATCACTGAAGATGGCGGATTCGGCAGCCGGTGACAGAAACGTCACCCAAAAATGATCATTGATCACGTTGAGTGCAAGATTGCCACGGCAAACCGGCCCTTTGATAAAGCCCATTATGGTGAACTGAGCCTCCTCCAGCATAAAACGGTAGCGAGCACTGCTTGGAATCTCTTTAAAGGTGATAAACGGATTGGATGCTTTGCCGATGTCGTAGCTGGGTTTTTCGGTAATGGTATAATCCTCGGTATAAAACAGCGTGTGCCACCGAGCCATTCTGCTGTCATCCAGTAAGTAGGGCATATGGGTTTTAAGCGCTGGAGTTTCACGTTGTTCCTGCAGCCGGTAATAGACATGTTCTACCCCCGGGTCATCGTAGGGGCGACGGGTATTAATTCGTTTGATGGGCTGTCCGGGCGGAGTACTTGATCGCACTAATTCGTAATAAACCGGATTGCTGTTTTCATTAAAATAGAGACTTGCCAGAAACAGGTGTTCATACATGTATCGATTCACCACCTGGGATTTTAACGATGACCGATTAAAAAATGCTTCCCACTTGTCTATATGGGTTTGCAATTCAGGTGACGTACGCCCGCTTTCTTCACCTGTGGCGCCTTGTGATAACCACAGCATCAGGGTTTTGTGTTGGTCGGGGCTGATTGCAGGTAAGGCATAGGGCATCCCCCAAAGCGGGTTGCTTTTTTCGTACGCAGCCAGTTCATTCAGGTCCGGGCATTGCTGATCATCTAATGAGGTAAATTTAAAGCTGTCGGGCAGTAGATTCTGTTGAGGCAACGGGTGCTGTTGTTTCAATAACAACATATGAGCCAATATGCTGGCGTTAATATTGGCTTCTGGCGTATTAACGCGTTCATTCAGCACCGGAAAAAAGTCTTTTTCTCGCCACTCCTGGTTGCTACTGGCATCCTGAAACAGTCGGGTCAAATCCGCTGCAAGCAGGCGTTCACCATCGTATACAGGTGCTTTGGTCGCACCCCGGGTAATGCCAGCGTACGACCCCAATTTCAACTGGCACGGTGAATCGTAGCAAGAGTGGCATACGACGCAGCGTTGATCCAGGATGGGTTTGACGTCTTTGAGATAGTTGACAGCATTGCTTCCGGTGGTCTGTGTAGTCGCTTTATCGAAATGCGCCGGATCACTTTTTCCATACAATCGATCCCACTGACTTGCCAGCAATGTGGAGCAGCCCGTGATGACCAACACCCCAAATAGTAAAAATAATCTGTGCATCTTAGAAACGTCCAACTCTGATATTCCCCAAATTCTAGTTCAAGTGTATTACAAATCCGAACGTATCAGTGAGAGTGAGAGGCGCACGGATGGCCGATTTTTACCGGAATTGCATAAGTTGCTTGTAACCCTTTCAAGAAAATTGATTATCAAGCCAACAGATTGTGCCGACAATTAAGCCAATTCTCTACGGTTTTCATAAGTTTAGGTGGGAATGTGAGGGGGGTGGCCCGTGACTTGCTTTTCTCTTATGTAACAGATGGAGCTGTATTCCTGGCCCAGTTGGAACTTTTGGTCTGGGAACGTAGTACTAAACGAAGCTAAGCAGGAGGTGTGCCATGTTAAAGCAAGCTGTTATCGCCGAAAAATATCCGGGTAAAGTGGGCGCGGCATTCGATTCTGTGGAAAAAGCAGAGTTGGCTGCAGACAAGCTGGAAGAGGAGATAGGGATCAGGTTCGAGAACATAGAAATTCTTAAACCGAAAGATCGGGCACTGGAAAAAAAGTTGGAACCGGAGGGGGAAGAAATCAAAAATACCATTATTCGATCTCATGTCACTATGGGGCTCGTCGGGTTGGTGGCCGGGGGCGGTGTTGTAACCTGGATGCATCAAACGCAGATACCGATGGTGGTATTCAGCCCCTATTACACCACCTTTATCGTGCTTGCGTTGGGCTTGGTAGGGGGGTTGTTGTTGGGTGGACTTATCAGCTTACGTCCGGACCATGATCGCTTGATAAATTTTTCACGGGATGTCACCAATCAGCGCCGCTGGATGCTTTTGGTTCACGTAAAAACAATGGAACAAAAGAAGAAAGTTAAAACTTACCTGCATGGCTTCAGCGATGAAATTGTCGCGACGCTTTGACCCGGTAGGAAGGCGGACCAAATAAAGGCCTCTCTGTTTTGCTAATCACACGGGTTCAATGACTCGGTCCGATGTACATCAGTCTTGATCAAGTGTGATATCTTTTAACGCCCTTTGATACTGTAGAGGCGTCATTTTTAATCTCTTATGAAAAGTACTGGTCATATGGCTTTGAGAAGCGAACCCGGAAAGTAATGCTATTTCTGCAAGGGAATTTTTTCTCGTGTACAGTTGTTCGCGCGTTCTTAAAAGTCGCCTGCTTAATACAAATTGGTGAGGTGTCTGGCCTACAGAAGAAAGACAGATTCTTGTAAAGTGGCGTTTCGAAAACGAAAACTCCGATGCTAATTGTGGAACGGAAATAGGCTCAGAAACCCGTTGATCAATTCGCCCTGCAATTTCGTTCAGTAAGCTCCCATCACTGTCGTCCCTGTTCAATAATCCGTATTTCGCATCAAATAAGCGTCGGGATGAGCAATTCCAGATGCGGCCGGCCCAAAGTTTGTGTAGCGGTGAGTGATTTAGATGTCTTCGCTCTTCAACGTCATTAACGACTTGCGATGCAATCTGGATAGCTATTTGCGCCAGCCCGCAATCATCTAAAAACCAGATAGAAGAAGCAACGGCTCGTTTAATCAAAGGCGCGTTCGAAGCAGTATCGACGCTGTCCACCAGTGTGTCTGACATGGATATTGCTAAATAGACCATAGGGCCTTCGCAATACCACCTATAGAGTTCATTATCTGTGATAATCACGGCTTGTCCCGGTCCTCCGCAAGGTGGAGAGTCGCCAGTTTTGGACAGCCTGGTGGCATGTGCACCTGCCAGAAAAAATAAAAAGGTGATATGTCTGTCCGCAGATCGAAAGCGTTCTGAGTGATCTGTGTTGTGTTGCCATAATCGGGCGTTAAACCCGGTTGATTCGAAACTGAAGTGTCGGGATGTTGTACCGCTCATTGCTAACCTGTCGCAAAAAAGATAAGACCATTATCCGGGTTCGATATCCGGTTTTAGATCTCTGGGGTGGAGTCGCCATTAAAGTTATAGCGGGATTCATGCCAGCTTCGGACTGGGTTGTCGGTACAGACGCACACCGCCGGCTGCTTGCGATTCAGCACGGAGTTGCTTGGTCATTTCAATTAAAGAACACTAAGCGCATTGCGCCGTGATTCGCCAGTTCTCTAAGGGTGATGCGAGAGTGGAGTGTAAGAATAACAATATTTTTTAAAGGGAGATTGTAAAACCTACGAACCGGTGGGGTGGGCGTTACCAACCAGCCGATGCATGGCATCGCTTTTGTGCAAAAACTTGTCTTTGTTGTAGAAAATAAACGCATCTTCCAGGTTCGTGCGCGTTGGTTTGAGATTTCCTCTTCTGGTGTGAATTATGCAACGTCCGTAAGGTGATAGTCACATGGAAGGAGGAACGCTATGACAACACGAATCTTTTTTTTAGTGCCAGACGAGATGGCAGCCGAGAAAATCACAGAAGATTTGCATCGTGCCGGTATAAAAGACCCGGCTATCCATGCAGTAGCCCGGCGGGATAAGTATCCGTTAGCGGACGAAATTCCCGAAGCGGGCGTGTTGGAGTCGTCCGATGTCGCTCATGCAGCGAAGCGGGGTGCTTTGACCGGCGGCGCGGTGGGGTTGTTTGCAGGTCTGGGAGCAGTCGTGGTTTATCCGTTGGGATTGATCGCTGCGGGGGGTGCCATTGCAGCCTTGTCCGTCGCGGGTGTAGCGGTGGGAAGCTGGTCTTCCAGTTTGGTGGGCGTCAGCGTGACCAATAGCGATTTTGCTGCAGAGTTTGAAGATGCATTGGATGCGGGGCAAATTTTGATGCTGGTCGATGTTGAAGAGCAGAACGTCAACACGGTTAAAACCACGGTAAATCGCGCTCATCCGGATTTGGTCTTGCACAGTGGCACGCTCAATGGTTCTGAAAGTAATACATCGGAAAGACAAGCTGAGACCGACTTGACAACGCGCGAATCCCAGAACGCCTGAATCCAGCTTCGAAATAAACGGAAGAACGTTCGACACCAGGGCTGCCGCAGCCCTGGTGTGTTATATTAATTTAACAAGAGCGCTACGACGCTGTTTCGACAACCGGGGTGGATTGACTTTTCTTGCCAGGGTTCGCAACGGAAAAGAGTGCTTCGATTAGATGCGCGGAAAAGGCGTCCAGATCCTCCGGTTTACGGCTGGTGATAATGCCATCGTCTGCAACGACTTCTTCGTCGACCCAGGTGCCGCCCGCATTTTTGATGTCGGTTTGCAAGCTAGGCCAGGAAGTGACAGTGCGGTTTCGCACGACGTCGGCTTCCACCAATAACCAGGGCCCATGGCAAATTGCAGCGACCGGCTTTTGCGTATAGACAAATTCCTGAACCATACGTACGGCTTCTGCATGAGTCCTGAGTGCATCCGGGTTAAAAACACCACCGGGCAATACCAGTCCGGCATAGTCCGAGATTGCGCACTCTTTGATGGTTTTGTCGACCCGAAAGGTATCTCCGGGCTGATCGTGGTGGCAACCTTTGATCTGCCCTGAACTAAGGGAGATCAGCTCGGGAATTCCACCTTCGTCTAATATGGCCTGCCACGGTTGCGTGAGTTCCACCTGTTCAAAATTGTCGGTGGCGAGGAAGGCGACTTTGATATTATGTAGTTGGTCACTCATATAAGCTCCTTAAGCTGCGGATTTGTGTTGCATCCAGTCCTGGGTTCCACCTTCATAGTCGTAGACGCTTGTGAAGCCGGCTTTTTCCAGCTTTTCAGCTGCCTCGGTAGAGGCTGGGCAGTTAAAGCTCGCGCAGTAGAGAACAATTTCACGATGTTTGCTGCCAGCCACATATTCCATCATTGTTTCGAAAGAGGCGTTATCTACCGGTACATTGACGGATGTTCGGATATGAAGCCGATTGAATGTGTCTTTGGGCAGAACGTTAACCAATAAAAAATCCCTGTGAACGTCATCGTGCATCGCTTCAAGGTCGCGCCGGGAAATGGATTTCATATTCATTCTCCTAAATCTGAAATTACGTCGCTTTCTTTGATATGACTTTAGCCATAGTTTGCGCGAGTGATTTCTAGCCATGTCGCATTATCCTCCTGCATATTGTCTTCAGTATGTAGAGTGTCGTGCTTTTCATTAACTTGGCAGAGAGGATGTTAAACCATAAAGGGGGGTTGGTTATTTCAAAAAAAGGACATCGGAGAAATGGGGAGGGGACTAGCTGTCTAATGCCATTTTGCCTGGCTGTATGCTGCCCGAAAGCCAAAGTATCAAATTATTGAAACCATCCCATGGGTTGCCGTGACCGATGCCTTTGATGGTTCGGTCAATGCGGGCCGCTTCCAGCAAGCAATGCTTGAAACCGTTAGCGGGTATGCGTTGCAGAGCGCTTTGGATAATGCTTTTTTTGGTGTCCCAGATCCTGTATTCCTGCATCACCCGAGCTGGCGCCATACCGTTATTGATGAGCTGGCTCATGCCAGCCAATTTGCGGATTTCGTTACTAAAGGCCCACAATATAACACTGGGCTCGCTGCCACCGGCACGTAGGTGGTTGAGCATTTTCGTTGCTTGGGAGCAGTTGCCTTTCAAGGCTTCATCAACCAGCTCGTACAGACTGTAGCGAGCATGATCGGCGACGGCATTTTCAATGTCGCTTACCTCGACGGGGCCTTCCCCCATCAGCAGTACTAACTTATCGACTTCCTGCGCCGCCGCCAGTAGATTACCTTCCACCCGCTGAGCTAAAAGCTGGACAGCATCGCGGCTCGGTTCAAGGTTAGCACCGCGCATGCGCTGGTGGACCCATTGGGGAAATTGATTCAATTCTATTGGCCACACCTGAATCATCGCTCCGGCGGTTTCCAGCTTCTGAAACCATTTGGTGTTCTGCGACTTTTTATCCATTTTCGGAATGATTAACAGCAGCACATTATCAGGGTTGGGATTTTCGGCGTACTCTACCAGTGCCTTTTTTGCTTTATCATCAAACTTGGGTTTGTCGTGACGAACTTCCAGTATTTTACGATCACCAAACAACGACATGCTGTTGCCAGCCTGCAGTAGAGCATTCCAGTCGAAGCCCGCATCTACATTGAATCGCTCTCTCTCGCTGAAGCCCTGTTTACGAAACTCTGACCGCAACTGATCTGCACACTCTTGCAAAAGTAAAGCCTCATCTCCGCTGAGAATGTAAAGGGGCAGCGCGTTGCCTTTTGAAAAGTGTTCTTTAATCTGGTTGCTTCGGAGTTTCATTGAGCCGGCTCTTGAACCGAGCGTTGCAACGAAATTATGATTCTCTGGGCCAGATCCATATCCATTTCGTTTTTTAGCATGGTTTCTTCTTCTGCTTTACCGACTGCAGCAGTCTCCCGATATAAATAGGAGCGTCGAGCTTGAATCGTCGTCGGGGCAATCAGCAGATCTTGCTCTCGCCTGAACTGATAATAGACGTCCTTTAGCAACTCGAATTCTGCACTTTTACCACGACTGGAGTAAGATGCTGTTCGGCGGGTCGGAACCGACTTCATGATCTCCAGCACATTTTCAGATTCCTCGCGGATTTCGACTCCGGAGCCTTCCAGAGTTTGCTCCATCACCTGCTTAAAGGCTTCATCACCACTCATGTCGACCACACGCATAGAGGAGTAGGAGTGTTGTATTGCATTGTTGGTACCGCGTAATTGAAAACCGCAAGCGCTGATCAGCGCTATCGCACTGATCAGCGTAAGGGACTGGATGAATTTCTTATTTAGCAACAACACTGATCAGTTTCCCGGGGACGACGATGACTTTAGCAATGTGCTTGCCTTCGGTAAATTTTTGGACATTTTCATTGTTCAGCGCCTTGTCTTCAATACTCTGTTTGTCTTCGTCAACGCCAACATCAATGGTTGCCCTGACTTTGCCGTTCACCTGCACAGCCATTTGTAGGGTGTCGCGAGTGAGCGCACTCTCATCTACTTTTGGCCACGCCGCGTCCAGAATCGAGTCGGTATGGCCGAGCATTTGCCATAGTTTATGTGCGATGTGCGGCGTTATCGGTGCCAGCATCTGTACACAGGCTTCAATGGCTTCACGCATCAGGGCGCGACTTTGGTTGCCGTCTTCATCCAGCTTCGCCATATGATTACTAAGTTCCATTACGGCGGCAATGGCGGTGTTAAAGGTCAAGCGGCGTTGGTAATCGTCGCTTACTTTTGCGATGGTTTCATGCAGCTTGCGGCGTAAATCCTGTTGCTGTTTGTTGAGCGCGGTTTTATCCAAAGCCGGTGCATCACCCTGATGAATATGCGCTGTAGCCATTCGCCAGATTTTACGTAGAAATTTGTTGGCGCCTTCCACGCCGCTGTCTGACCATTCCAGTGATTGCTCCGGCGGTGCTGCAAACATCATAAACAGACGGACGGTATCCGCACCGTACTGATCAATGATCACTTGCGGGTCGATGCCGTTGTTTTTCGATTTTGACATCTTGCTAATGCCGTCATGTAACACCGGCTGACCGTCGGATTTCAAAATAAAACCGGTTGCTGCGTCTTTGACTGCTTGTACGTCGGTTGGTGAGAACCAGTTTTTTCCGCCTTTTTCATCTTCACGATAATAGCAATCCGCTAATACCATGCCTTGACACAATAAGCGCTCAAAGGGCTCGTCGCATTTTACCAGGCCGAAGTCGCGCATTAATTTATGGAAGAAACGCGAATACAAAAGATGCAGGATGGCGTGCTCGATGCCACCGATATACTGATTCACTGGTAGCCAATAATTGGCTTTTTCCGGATCAAGCATCTGGGTGGTGTCATTCGGGCTACAGTAACGGGCGTAATACCAGGATGATTCCATAAAGGTATCAAACGTGTCGGTCTCGCGCTCGGCAGGCTGGCTGTTGAATTCCGTTTTTCGCCATGCCGGGTCTGCTTTTATCGGTGATTGAACGCCATCCATGGTGACGTCTTCCGGCAGTTGTATCGGTAGCAGTTCGGCAGGGGCAGGTACGGCGCTACCATCTTGCAGATTGATCATTGGAATCGGTGTGCCCCAATAGCGCTGCCGGGAAACTCCCCAGTCGCGTAAGCGGTAGTTTACTTTGACTCTGCCTTTGTTGTTTTCGGTAAGCCAGTTAGCAATCGCTTCGAAGGCTTGCTCTGAGCTCAGGCCATCGAAATCACCGGAGTTGATCAGGTTGCCTTTTTCGGTGAAGGCGGCGGTTTGTAAATCAATAACGGCATCTTTGTCGGCGGGGGCAATGACCTGACGGATGGGTAATTGGTACTGTTGAGCAAATTCGTAATCCCGTTGATCGTGTGCCGGCACTGACATGACCGCGCCGGAGCCATAGTCCATCAAAACGAAGTTAGCAATCCAGACGGGAACTTCCTCGCCGCTAATGGGATGTACGGCCATCACTCCGGTGAAAATACCTTTCTTTTCCATGGTCGCCATATCGGCCTCGGCCACTTTATTGTGACTGCAGGATTCGATAAAGGAGGCGATATCCGTGCTGTTCTCTGCGGCTTGCCGGGCCAGCGGGTGCTGCGCAGCCACTGCCAAATAGCTTACCCCCATCAGGGTGTCTGGACGGGTGGTATAGACCTCAAGCGACTCATTGCCGGGAATAGCAAAGGCCAGTTCCACACCTTGCGAACGCCCAATCCAGTTGCGTTGCATGGTTTTGACCTGTTCCGGCCAGTGCTCCAGTTTGTCCAGGTCGTTGAGCAACTCTTCCGCGTAGTCTGTGATTTTTACGAACCACTGCGGAATTGCTTTGCGTTCCACTAATGCGCCGGAGCGCCAACCGCGGCCATCAATCACCTGCTCATTGGCCAGGACAGTCTGGTCTACTGGGTCCCAGTTGACGGTCGCCATTTTTTTATAGACCAGGCCCTTTTCATAAAGCTGAGTGAAGAACCATTGTTCCCAGCGATAGTATTCCGGGCGGCAGGTAGCCAGTTCGCGATTCCAGTCGTATCCGAACCCCAGCCGTTTTAGCTGGCCTTTCATATACTCAATGTTTTGGTAGGTCCACTTTGCCGGCGCGACGTTATTTTTGATGGCGGCATTTTCTGCAGGCAGGCCGAAAGCATCCCAGCCCATCGGTTGCATTACATTCTTCCCCTGCATGCGCTGGAAGCGGCTAATGACGTCGCCAATGGTGTAATTGCGCACATGGCCCATGTGTAATCGGCCGCTGGGGTAGGGGAACATGGATAAGCAATAGTAGGCTTCTTTTCCGGCTTGCTCCGTCACGTCAAAACTTTTGTGTTGTTCCCAGTAACGCTGTGCTTCAGCTTCGATGTCCTGGGGGTGGTACATGTCTTCCATCAAAAAACTCTCGGAATTAGTGGTGGGCCACTGAGTGGAACGAATGGGTTTCAGGGCCTGGATTCGATTGGTTTGGTCTGCACCAAGGATACCTTACCCGGCAGCTAACATATAGAGGAGCGGCCTTGAAAGCCGTCTATGGGCTTGACTACTGATTGTTTCATCGCTGTCCGGTGCGATTTTCATTTGTGATTTTTTGCGCGCGACGATGGCTCAGAGCTGCGCCCAGAATCAATGAAATCAGGGCCAACGCAACCGGTGGCCATTGGCCGATACGAACAAAGGGTGTAACCCCTACGGTAGAATAGATTTCACCTTTCAAAATACCTTGCTCGAACTGCGGTAAGCGTGATCGTACATTGCCATGATGATCAATAATGGCGGTAATGCCATTGTTGGTGCCCCGCACAATGTATTTTCCTGTTTCCAATGCGCGCATCCGCGCCATTTGAAAATGCTGAAGTGGACCCCATGAGTGTCCGAACCAGGCGTCATTGCTGATAGTTACCAGAAAATCTTTATTCTTGGCCTCTTTTCTGACCAATTCGGGATAGACAATTTCATAGCAGATAAAAGCTGCGAAACTGAGACCGGTTGCATACAACGGTGCTTGATCCTTGTCGCCCGCGTTAAAGCTCGACATCGGTAGGTTAAAGAAAGGAATCAAACCGCGCATTAGGCCTTCCAGTGGCACGTATTCGCCGAACGGGACAAGCTTTTGTTTGTTGTAAACACCGTCCCCATCGCCGATCACAAAGATGGAGTTGTAATTATGCTGTTCGCCGTTGTCCTGGGGTTCCCAGCGTGCAATACCACTTATAATAGCAACGTTGTTATCGGTGGCTTTAATGTCCAGCTTAGTAATAAAATTCAACGCCTGATGATAAAAAACCGGATACGCGGCCTCTGGCCACAAGATAATATTCGCGTCCCAGGACTGCTCCGTCAAACTGCTGTAGGTGTCAAAGATCTTTTGCCGGTAGGCCGGATCCCATTTCTGTTGCTGCGGAATATTCCCCTGAACCAGAGCGACCTCACGAAGGTTGGTGGCATCCGGCGTGGTCCAGGTAATCGTGTTCAATCCCCAGCAAACAATTAATAAAACGCCAAGGGCGCAGGCCGAAGCAATACGAATAGTGCGTTGGCGCAAAACCATGAAACGCAAAAAAACGGCGCACAGGGCTGACATGTAACTGAGGCCCAGTACTCCGGAAATAGGTGCGAGCCCGGCGAAGGGGGAGTCGACAAATCCGTACCCTGCCCATAGCCAGGGGAAGCCACTGAGGAACCAGCTTTTACTCCATTCGATTGCCACCCACAGGGCTGGGAAACTGATTATGGCGTAGTGGTCGATTCTGAGCTTCCGTGCGAACCAGAACGGCACCGCAAAGAAAACCAGGCTCAGCGTCAAGATAAAGGCCCCGGTGCCGATTGCGGCGAGCCAGGCGGGCGTGCCGCCAAAATAGTGGATACTGACGAATACCCAGGATACCCCGACGCCGTTGAAACCAAGACCGAATATCAGCGCTCTGCGAAACACCACACTTGAGGTCTGACCCTCTAATACAAACAACAGCAATGCCAGGGAAACCGGGATGATCGGCCAGGCACCAACCGGCGCTAAACCCAGGGGGAAGAGCGCGCCGGCAACAAAGGCCAGCACGGCGCCCTTGGCGCCCGCGCTAATGGAGGTCTTTAAAGTCATGTGGGTTTTTATACGAATTAGTTAATGGTGGTTTTGACTAACCTTCAACAGTCGGATAGCGCGGTTGTCAGCATTCAGCACCGTGAAATGATATTTGCCAATGTTGACGCTTTCCTCGCGTTTGGGCAAGTGCCCGAAATGGCTGAGCACAATGCCGCCGATGGTGTCGTATTCGTCTTCATTGAACGCTGTTGAAAAATGCTCATTGAATTCATCGATTGGCGTAACCGCCTTGACCACAAACTCATTGCTGCCAGCTTGCTTGATCATATACTCATCGTCGAAGTCGTGTTCGTCATCGATCTCACCCACTATCTGTTCAAGCACATCTTCGATCGTAACCAGGCCGGACATTTTGCCGTACTCATTTACCACGATCGCCATATGGGTGCGGGACTGGCGGAAGTCCTTGAGCAATACATTCAGGCGCTTACTTTCAGGAACCAGTGTCGCAGGACGGATCAGATCCTTTAACGGCGTTTTTTCCAGCTTGCCTTTGTAGGCCAGATCCAGCAAATCTTTCGCCAGCAATATGCCAATGATGTCATCGCTTGAATCACCATAAACCGGAAAACGCGAATGCGCTGATTCAATAATCGGAGGCAAATATTCTTCGGGTTTTGCACCAGCATTGATAATGATGCACTGGGCGCGCGGAATCATAATCTCGCGCACTTGCATGTCTGAAACCTGCAATGCTCCCTGAAAAATCCCCAACGCTTCTGAGTCAACCAATCCACTGCGATGAGCACTGGTCAGTATTTCGAGGACCTCTGATTGGTTTTGCGGTTCACCCGATAAAAAATTTGCGATTTTGTCCAGCAAGCTTTTACCTTGTGAACCGTTACGACTGTGATCGTCGCTCATGATGACGAATGTCTCTCCTAAGTTTCGTGATAATTCTGATAGGGGTCTGCAATATCCAATTGTTTCAGGATTTGCACCTCTAACGCTTCCATTTCGTCGGCTTCTGCCGCTTCCATATGATCATAACCCAGCAGGTGAAGAGTACCGTGGACCACCATGTGAGCCCAATGATGTTGCAGGGGTTTGTGTTGCTCCTGTGATTCCTGTTTTACTACCGGAGCACAAATCACCAGATCCCCCAGTAATGCCAGCGGAATGCCTTCCGGACCTTCAAAAGGAAACGATAAGACATTGGTCGCATAATCTTTATTGCGGTAACTTTTATTCATTGACCGGCTTTCTTCCTGATTCACTATTCTGAGTGTCAACTCGGTTGTGAGATCCGGGGGTGTTTTGTAATGAACAGCCTGCAGCGAGGTGGTGACCCATTGATTCACTTGGTCCTCGGTGGGCAGATTGTCTTCTGCACTGGCCAGCTGCAGATCAATATCAAGATCGATCTTATCTGCCATGATTCAGTTCATTGTCCGGTAATGTGGATTCGAATTTGTCATAGGCTTCAACGATACGTTGCACCAGTGTATGCCGCACTACATCCCGGGATTCAAAGTGAGAAAAGCCAATGCCATTCACTTCGTTTAACACTTCCATAGCATGAACCAAGCCACTCTTGGTACCACGTGGCAAATCGATCTGCGTGTAATCTCCGGTGATGACCGCTTTGGAGCCAAAACCGATCCGGGTCAGGAACATTTTCATTTGTTCTCGGGTGGTATTCTGGCTTTCATCCAGAATGATAAATGCATTATTCAGCGTACGTCCGCGCATATAAGCCAAGGGAGCGACTTCAATCACCTGCCGGTCAATGAATTTGGCGACCCGCTCAAAGCCGAGCATTTCATAGAGTGCATCATACAGCGGGCGCAGATAAGGATTGATTTTTTCTGCCAGATCACCAGGCAAAAAGCCCAGCTTTTCACCCGCTTCCACTGCAGGGCGCACCAAAAGAATTCGCCGGACTTTTTCTGCCTCTAGTGCTTCCACAGCGCAGGCGACGGCCAGATAGGTTTTCCCCGTACCTGCCGGTCCAATGCCGAAGTTGATATCATTGCGGAAAATTTGCCGCACATACGCCTTCTGATTATCGCCGCGTGGTTTTATCAGCCCTTTTCGGGTGCGAATAGTCAACTCCGCAGCTTCATGGTCCACTTCACCGGGGTTCAAGGGTGTTTCCGGGAGGTCGGAATCCATCAATGACTCCCGCAGCAGAAGGTGAACATCGTCGGCGCTCAGGTACTGGTCCGAATGGGTGTCTTTATAGAGAGCTTTGAGTACATCGCACGCACTTTTGACGCGACTCGGGTGTCCGGTGAGCTGAAACGTGTTGCCCCGGTTTTTGATTTGTACCTCGAGTTTATCTTCGATTTGGCGCAGGTGTTCGTCAAATTGACCACACAACCTGGCAAGGCGGCTGGAATCTGCTGGCTCCAGTTTTAGTTGATGTGTTGTTTCGGTCTCGTTCAATGTGGATGCGTGGAACGCCCTTCAATTGTTGAATGGTTATAAGAATATACGGAAGCGCTATTCAGGAAAAGCGTAAATTCTTTTTAAGAATAAATGGTGCTCGTGCACTCACTTTTTGCTCCCTTCGGTTGTTCGCCAGGGTGTTAAATTAGTTCGCTTTTTAACCGGCTTGAGGGCTGCAATCGTCGGAGTAATTTACACTACTTTGATTCGGAATATCGGCTTATCGAACATTTTTCTTATAAAACAGCGGTTTATGAAGTTGGCACGCACTCTGCATTAGTCTTGTCGTGTTTGTTTCAACGAGACATCAGTATTCCTGGGGGAAAGCCTGTAGAAACCCATTGGGGCAATATGCTGGGGTGTTAGCATGGAAGCCGGTACGAAATTAAGTCGTATTCGTGCGGGTTTCCGGGTTTCTTTTATAGTTTGCTGTATTCGTGAACAACGCAGGATGCGGTGGTCCGGACGATTTTTATCGCCGGCCACCGTTTATTTTTTGCGGCCTTTATTACGGCGACGTCAGCTCCAAATTATCTTCCGCCATTTCACAGAAACGACCCAGCAACGAGTTTGGTAGTGCCTGTTCAATATGCACCTTGACAAAGCGGCCGATTAGTTCGTCATCGTCATGTCTGAAATTCACCACCCGATTGTTTTCAGTGCGCCCCTGTAGCTGGCCAGGATCTTTTCTTGAGATGCCATCAACCAGAATAACCTGTTCACTTCCCACCATGCGGCGGCTTATCTCCTGCGCATTCTGTAAAATACGGTGTTGCAATAGAGATAATCGACGCTTCTTCTCGACCATCGGTGTGTCATCCACCAGATCGGCCGCCGGTGTTCCCGGGCGGGCGCTGTAGATAAAGCTGAAGCTGGTATCAAAGCCAATGTCGTCAATGAGCTGAAGGGTGTCGTTAAAGTCGTCCTCGGTTTCTCCGGGGAAACCGATGATAAAATCGGATGACAAGCTGATGTCGGGGCGATTCGCAACAATGCGCGCGATCTTGGCGCGGTATTCGTCAGCCAGATGCCCCCGTTTCATGGCGCTTAGGATGCGATCTGATCCACTTTGCACTGGCAAGTGGAGATGGCTGACCAATTTGGGCGCGCGGGCGTATATGTCGATAAGGGAATCACTGAATTCAACCGGATGGCTGGTGGTGAACCGGATACGGCCGATGCCCTGTATATCGGAGATGCGGTCGATTAACTCAGCCAAATCAACCTGATCGCCTTCCGCATTTTCGCCGCGATAGGCGTTCACATTCTGCCCCAAAAGGTTGACCTCACGAACACCCTGGTTGGCCAGGTGAGTTACTTCTTTAATGACGTCTTCAAAGCGTCGGCTTATTTCCTCGCCTCGCGTGTAGGGTACGACGCAAAATGTGCAGTACTTGCTGCAGCCCTCCATGATGGATACAAAGGCCTTCGGCCCGTCTACACTGGGCTCCGGCAAATTATCGAACTTTTCTATTTCCGGGAAGCTGACATCGACAACTGGTTCGTGCGTAACGTCGATGGTTTCGATCATATTGGGTAGACGGTGCAATGTTTGTGGGCCAAACACCATGTCGACATAGGGCGCTCGATCACGAATTGCCGAGCCTTCCTGGCTTGCTACACAGCCTCCGACTCCGATCACCAGTTCAGGATTACGGTCTTTTAATTTTTTCCAGCGTCCAAGCTGATGGAATACTTTTTCTTGCGCCTTTTCCCGGATGGAGCAGGTGTTGAGCAGCAAGACATCAGCATCCTCCGCCTTGTCTGTCAACTCCAGTTGGTAGGAAACGCCCAATAAATCGGCCATACGATTGGAGTCGTATTCGTTCATTTGGCAGCCGTGGGTCTCAATAAACAGTTTCTTGCGCATGGTATCAACATCAGAGCATTACAGGGGATGCGCATTATACAGGGGACTGCGGCAGTTTTCACAGTTTCAGCAACGCTGGCTTTAAGTTAGTATCGAAGCGTGCAAAATTTCGTTATAAATCAGGGAGTCTGCAAATACATGAAATCATTGCTTAAGCTAGTGTCGGGCCCAATATTGAGCTTGTTGCTGGTCCTGCCGCTTACCGCCTGTGATTCACAATCTTCTGCAAAGCAGGAGTTACCGGTCAATAACAAGCTCGGCGGTGATTTTCAGCTCGATTCAACTGAAGGGGGGAAGGGCAAATTAAGTGATTTTGCAGGTAAAGTGGTGTTGCTGAATTTTGGCTATACCCATTGTCCTGATATATGCCCTATGGTGTTGAATCGTATGGCCAATGTGATGAATGCACTGGGTGATAGTCGTAGCAAAGTGCAGCCAGTTTTTATTACCTTTGATCCGGTGCGCGACACGGTAGAGCGGCTGAAGCAATATCTGCCGTATTTCGGTAAAGAGTTTGTGGGATTCACCGGAACACCGGAGCAAATTGCAGAAGTGAACAAGCTGTATGGTGTCATTGCGATAGAGCAGAAATCGGAATCCGCCGCCGGGATATTGTTTTCCCACAGCGATTATATTTATTTATTGGATGACGCCGGACGCATCCGGGCACTGTACGGTACTGATGAACCTATCGACAAAATTGTCGAGGGTATTGAAAGTTTATTATAAGGAATAGTGATCATGTGGATTAAAACAGTTGTGATGACATTGGCTCTCGGATTTTCCGGTGTGGTTATCGCCGCTACCGAGCTTAGTGTGGAAAAAGGCTGGGTTCGGATGGTGCCCCCGGTAACGGGTACTACGGCGGCTTATTTTGAGCTGAAGAATGAAAGTAAGCGTGATCGTGTATTAGTTAAAGCCAGCAGTGCCGTTGCTGAAACCGCGGAAATGCATATGGTGGTTGGCGCTCACGGAGTGACAGCCATGCGCCCGGTGAAGAAATTTGATGTGCTTTCGGGCCGCAGTATTTCATTCGAGCCCGGAGGCCGTCATATCATGCTGATCGGTTTGAAGCAGCCGCTAAAAGAAGGGGAAACGGTTACAGTGGAGCTCGAGTTTTCCGATGGTGAAAAGCTGGAAGTGCCGTTGACGGTAAAGAGGGATGCCGATGATAGCGAATCCCATCACCATCATCACTGAGCACGGTATGCATCAGTGAGATGGCAGTGCAGGTCGCTGCGACAGAATAACCGGTCAGGAGCCGGTCAAGGCTCCTGACTGATACTCATGGATAGCTTCTTCTATCTGCTCCCGGGTGTTCATGACAAAAGGGCCGTACTGGGCGACCGGTTCCGCAAGCGGACGTCCCGCCAGCAATAGCACCTTGGCCGAGCTTTCCGCCTTCAGGCTCAAAGCGGTCCCCGACTCCGTGGTGGCCATTTGGTGCGTAAACAAAGGCTCGCCGTTCACGCTGAGCTTACCCTCATAGGCATACAGCAGTACGTTAAGGCCCGGATCCAGTCTCAAGCTCAATTCGTTGCCATCATTGAGTTCAATATCCCACAGGTGAGGGTCGGTTGACCGGTCTCCTATCGGACCGCTTGTGACTGTGCTGCCGGCAAGGAAGCGGCCCCCCAGCACGTGAATCACATGGGTACCTTCCCGTATCAGTGGAATATCGTCAGCCTTCAGATTGTGGTATTCCGGATCGCGCATTTTTTCATTTGCCGGCAGGTTCAACCACAGTTGGAAGCCATGAAAAAAACCTTCTTTCTGCAATGGCATTTCTGAGTGGATGACTCCACGCCCGGCTGTCATCCACTGGGCACCACCATTTTCTATAACACCTCGATTTCCCAGGTGATCCTGATGCTCAAGTAACCCCTTGCGCATGTAAGTAATGGTTTCAAAGCCCCGGTGCGGGTGCGATGGAAAGCCTGCAGCATAATCCCCTGCGGAATCCGAACGGAGCTCATCAAGCATCAGAAATGGATCCAGAATACGGTAACCCCTACCCGGGGAGACGCGCTTGATTTTAACACCTGCTCCGTCGGAGGCGGGTTGAGCGGTTAAGCGATGCATTATCGTGTTCATATTGGGCTCTCCTTAACGTGTTTTGGCTACGTGCTTCAACTAAGGTGTATGGCGATCACCGTCGTTTTCACTGTGGGTTTCAGGTGCTCGCTGCCAGCTTTTCGGCCTCGGCTTTTGCTCTGTTTATAATCTCAGGCGCTTTTTCCGGCTCCATATTCAACCGTTCAGCGTAAATAAATTGCACGTCGGTTATACCCAGAAATCCCAGCAGTGTTGTCAGGTAGGGTGTTTGCGTGTCGTTTGGTGTACCAACATAGGCACCGCCTCGTGCAGTCAGCACAACTGCTTTGGTGTTTTTCACTAATCCGACCGGGCCTGTTGCTGTGTATTTGAACGTGGTGCCTGCACGTGCCACGTTATCGATCCAGGCTTTCAATGTGGACGGGATACCAAAATTGTACATAGGCACACTCAGCACAAGAACATCGGCCTCCATCAGTTCCTCTACTAGGGTGTCGGCTAAGCGTGCCTGTGCCCGTTGCTGCTCGGTGCGTTGATCGACAGCGGTGATATTTGCAGTGAACGTTGCCTGATCCAGGTGGGGTACCGGGTCTTTACTCAGGTCGCGCTCGGTTACCGCGCCGTCCGGGTGTTGCGCAATCCATGTTTGAACGAAATGGTCGGCAAGTTGTTTGGAATTACCCTGATCACTGAAAAGGCTGCTGCTGATGTGAAGTAAGTTCATAATCGGCTCCTTGGAATGTCCTGTATCGAATGTGGTTTGTTTCGGTGTTGAAACCATATTAGTTCGAATAAATAGATTTAAAATCGGAATATTTCGTAAGATAATATCGAAATATTCGAAACATAAGATGTTTGGATCGTTTGCTAAGGGAGCGCTCACTGTGTCAGGTACTGTTATTCCAAATGTCACTCTAGAGCAGTGGCGTGCGTTTCAAGCGGTTGTAGAGCATGGAGGATACGCCCAAGCGGCTGAAAAGATTCACAAGACACAATCCACCCTCAGTTATTCGGTAAAGAAACTGGAACAGGTTTTGGGTGTAAAAGTGCTCAGCGTTATTGGGCGCAAGGCGGTTTTGACCAAAGAGGGGGAGGTGTTGTTGAGGCGTTCCAAGCAGTTGCTCGACAGCGCGATTTCTTTGGAGAAAATTGCAGAGAACCTGGCGCGGGGAATAGAAGCGCGTATTGATGTCTCTGTGGATGTAGTATTTCCGTACACCGAATTATTGTGCGTTTTAGCGCAGTTTTCCCAGCGTTATCCGGATACGCGGGTTGAACTGATGGAATCCGTGCTATCGGGTGGTCAGGACCTGTTGGTGAGCGGGCAACTGGATCTATTGGTGTCCCCTAGCGTGCCTCAGGGTTTTGCCGGGGAGCCCCTCTTACGTCTGGAGTTTGTTTGCGTTGCCAGCCCTGATCATCCTTTGAACGGCCTGGATCGTAAGATTACACTCCAGGATTTAAAGCAGCAGAGACAATTGGTCACTCGGGATTCCGGTCCGCAACGCAGGCTCAGTGCTCCCTGGTTAGAGGCCGAACAGCGCTGGACAGTGACCAACATTACCACCTCCGTCAGAGCCCTAAAGCAGGGGCTGGGCTTCGCCTGGGTACCCAGGCTTCAAATTGAAGACGATTTGCGCAGCGGAGAATTACAGGCATTGGATATGGCTGAAGGGGGCAGTCGATTCGGCCACCTATATCTAATTTATAAGGATAAAGATGCTGCCGGACCGGCAACCTGTTTTTTGGCAGAGCAGATTGCCAGGGTGAGTCGGGAAATAGCTGGAAGAGTATATTAAGCGTGTACCAGCACAGGGCACTCCAACATTCCAAGGGGGCATAGCAGTAGGGCAATCAGCGCCAGCTTAAGCTTTGACTGCTTGCGCGTTACCACAACGGTTATTCGTTTCTAAATTAGAGTGGACAGTTTGGCCAATTATCTTGTTACTAAAGGTCAGTTGCATTAGCGTTTAGATTTAATACAATAAGGCCCGTGACTAACCAGTCTACAAAAACTGTTTTGACCGAGTGTGCGTGGTTAAACAGAACTCTTGCTATCTTCTCTTCTAGCATTTGTGCGTTAAATGCACTCGCCATGTTGCAGATTGGGCTGCCATGGCGAGTATTTTTTGACTCTTTTAGTGCAGCTTCAAGTTGGGGCTGGCCCGCCGGTTAATCCTGTCCCGTATGATTAATAGTAATGTTCGCAAGGTGCCGTGCAGCGTGAACTGGTGCATCCGGTACAGAGTGACGTACATCCATCGTGCGACTTTGCCTTCAAAAGTGAAATCCTTACTCAGATTGCCCATAATATTGCCGACGCTGCTGTATTTGCTTAAGGAGATCAGTGAACCCTTATCTTCATATTGGAACTCCAGCAGTGCTTTCCCTTTCAGTGAGCCAATTAAGGATTTGGCCAGTAGCATGGCCTGTTGATGGGCTGATTGGGCACGAGGTGGCACCGGAGAGTCGTTGTCAGGGCGTGGGCATTGGGCGCAGTCTCCCAGCGCAAAAATGCGCTCGTCCAGAGTCGTCTGCAGCGTCGGTTTGACAATAAGCTGGTTAATCCGGTTACTTTCCAGGCCGGCCAGGTTCTTCAGGAATTCGGGCGCTTTGATGCCTGCGCTCCAGACCTTCAAAGAGGCGGGAATGAATTTGCCGCTTTTGGTGTGCAACCCCTCTTCGGTGATCTCGGTCACCATCTCATTGGTCATCACCCGAATGTTCAGATCTTCCAGTTGCTGCAAAATAGCGATAGAAGCCTTTTCTGACAAAACCGGCAGAACCCGTTGTGAAGCCTCGACGATAGTAATCGTTAAATTTTCGGGTTTAATCTGATCAAAGCCGTAGCTCACGAGTTCATGAGCTGAATGGCATAGCTCTGCTGCTAACTCCACTCCAGTGGCACCGGCCCCGACAATCGCAATATTACAATGGGGCTCTTCAACCGAGTGCGATTGACTCGCTTTGAGATACTGGTTCAGAAAGCGGCGGTGGAAATCTTCGGCGGCTGCACGTTGATCCAGGAAAATGCAGTGATCGGACGCTCCCTGAGTGCCAAAATCGTTGGTATTGCTACCGATGGAAATGACCAAGGTGTCGTAGGACAGTCTTCGCTCCGGCAGTACTTCCTCCCCATTGCTGTAGTGCGGAGCCAGCACCAATTCTTTGTTGTCTCGATCCAGCCCTGACATACGTCCCATGATAAAGCGAAAGTGATGACGTTTAGCGTGGGCAACGTAGTTCAGCTCATCCAGGTCAGCGTTGAGCACTCCGGCAGCGACTTCATGTAATTTGGGTTTCCACAGGTGAGTCATGCTGGCGTCAACCAGAGTGACTTCTGCCAACCGTTTTCTACCGGCTTTATTGCCCAGCACGGTTGCTAATTCCAACCCGCCGGCACCTCCGCCAACGACAACAATACGGTGCAGCATCATGTTGATTTCCTTCAGGTGTGTAAATGCAAATGGTTAATTTTAAACCAGATCCTCTGCATCTTGATAGTTCCGGACCTCAAAGCGTGGACTGCAAATGGCCAGAAAGACTAAATCACTATCCCCGGGGTTATGAATCCGCTGTGCGTGACCAGCGGGTATTATTAGAATGTCTCCCTGGGTCAGGGGGGTGGCCGGCCGGTCTTCGGTTTCAGCGATACCGGTTCCGGATAGAATCAGATAGCGCTCAGTGGTATTTATCAGACGGTGCCAGCGAGTGGTTTTACCTGCTTCAACCCGAGCTTGGGCGATAGAAACTGCAGGGTCATCCACACTATTACTGCATTCAATGATAAAACAGCCTTCTTGGAAATAGTATTCGTTATTGCTGTCAAATTGTTTACATTGCGTAGCCATGACGGGTCCTCCTGCGCAGGCCTGGATCGCGACTTCAAGTTGGCATTTTTAACGTTACCAGAATAATGACGGCTACCAGAATTAAAACAGGCGCCTCATTGAAGGCGCGATAGAAGCGCTCGCTAAGCTCGTTTTTGTCCTCTGCAAACCGCTTTAGAAAGCGTCCGCAAATATGATGATATATCAGTAATAGGATCACCAAAGTGAGTTTGATATGCATCCACGCTGCGGTTTTAAAGTACGGATCCCAGCGGTCAATCAGCATCCAT
The DNA here is from genome assembly GCF_009746715.1 of Ketobacter sp. MCCC 1A13808. Lineage (NCBI taxonomy): Bacteria > Pseudomonadati > Pseudomonadota > Gammaproteobacteria > Pseudomonadales > Ketobacteraceae > Ketobacter > Ketobacter nezhaii. The sequence goes on along the minus strand of NZ_VRKW01000006.1, from coordinate 9,390 downwards.
AAACCCAAAGCTAAAGCAATCAGCATGGAGGGTGTCATGATGCCGCGGTATAGCTTGCGCTCCATGATTTTAAAGCGTTCAGCACCGGTTGTATCGTTTTCAGCAAGCGCTTGGCAGTGATAAACAAACAGCCTGGGTAAATAAAATAATCCCGCAAACCAGCAAATAACCGCGATAAGATGGAAAGCTTTAACCAATAACATAGACGTCTATACCTGATAAAAGTGTTCGATATCTTGCTTGCGCACCAAGCCGAAAACCCGATAGATGTTCGGTGCTGACATGCGTCGGACATAGACTGCGTTCACGTCGTGACGCTTCATGGTTTCAAGCGCTTCCTGTAGCGTGGCGCTCAGCAGAATGGGCGAAACGTTATCCCGGTGCGCGGGGATATCCAATAAGTTAATCTGTTCTATGTTGCCATTCTCGGAGGGTTTTTCTTTTGACTGCTCATCCAGATTACCCAAGTGCAGTGCCAAGTCGGCCGCCGGCAGAAAGTGGCTCGGTAGACCGTCTTTTTCAATTAGCAGCCAATTGGGCTGCTTCTTAAGGAGTTCGTCAGCTTCTTCACGGCTGATCAGCGGCTTTATCCGGCGAACGCTTCTGTCCATAACGGCTGCTACCCCTATCCGGTGCAAGTGAGTAGCCAGTGGACTGATGCGGACTGTAATCCCCTGAGCTTTCAGCAAGGTTTGAAAAATACTCTTTTGTTTGAATAATTGCGAAGCCACCAAACTCGAAATTACCACAACCAGCATGCCGGGAAAGATGATATTTGCTTCGAAAGTTAATTCCAGTAGCGTCATCAACGCGGCCAGGGGGGCCTCCAGAGTAGCCGCCATCATGCCTGCCATTCCCAATAAAACATAGAGTGTAATATTCGCATTGTCCGGCAGCATGGCTGCACTGAGAGAGCCGAAAATGGCACCGGCCATCGCCCCAATAAACAGTGATGGTCCAATGATCCCGCCCGGTAGCCCCATTCCTACGCAAGCGCCTGTTGCCACAATTTTAAGACTCATAATCAGCAATAAAGCCCAGATACCCAGGCCGCCGACCAAAGCCGCGTTTACGGTGTCGTACCCAATTCCGAGAATCTGGGGGGCCAGAAAGCCCGCGAACCCGGTAATGGCTCCGGCTAACAGGAAGCGGACTCCCACGCCCAAGCGCCTGGTTTTATGAAAGCATTCTCGAGAAAGATAAATTAAAGCCGCCGCCAGGCAGCCGATTACCAGCCCGCAAACGACGATAAACGGCAGCTCGATCAGGGAACCGAGCTGTACTTCCGGTATAGAAAACGCAGGCGCATGGCCATAAGCAGCGCGTGTAAGTGATGCGCCAACTACCGAAGCCAGAATAATCGGTATAAAAGTCGAGATGCTGTATTCCATCATGATCACTTCCATAGCGAAAATAACACCCGCTATCGGCGTATTAAACGAAGCTGAAATGGCGGCAGCGCAGCCGCACCCGGTTAATACGCGAACACTGTTATTCGGAAGCCTCGACCACTGTCCCAGTAAGCTGCCACCGGCGGCGCCCAGATGAACAGCCGGGCCTTCTCTCCCCATTGATAAGCCGCTAATCAGAGCCACTGCGGCGCCCCCAAACTGCACCAGTAAGCTGCGTAGGGAAATGGCGCCCTGATGTAGATTAAAGCGTTCAATGACATAGCCAATTCCGGTGCGCCTCTGCTCTTTGGCCAGAAAATGAAAGCCTGTGCCGAGGGTCGCCGCACCTGCAAGCGGAAGGGCGCTGTGGAGTAACGGGTTTAGAGCTTCGAAATTCTCAGACGACCCGGGTAAAAACAGTGTCAGAATGAATTCGATGACAAACCGGAACAGAAGAATGATCAAGCCGGAGCTGAGACCGGCCAAAATTCCCAGCAAAGACAGTAATGGTAAAGCATCCACGGTGGATAATTTTTCACGGATGCGATCAAAATCAAGTTTCATGAGCAGACAGGGTTCTCAAATACGCTACGCTTACCAGATAGGGTTGCCGCAATTCTCGGTGTAGACCCTATCAGTCACGCTGATAGCATGCAGTATTGACGCTTACTAATCAAAAAATTCGCATTAACAACAAGTTAGGATTTTTATTACATCACGAGCTGCTTTATGATTGCATACCCAGTTAGTTTAAGTGAATTGAGTTAGCCATGAATGATAGCGCCCAGATAAAAGTCGGCGTAGTTGGCGGAACCGGATATACCGGAGTCGAGCTGCTACGCTTGTTGGTTCAGCATCCTAAAGTCTCCTTAACCGCGGTAACTTCTCGCTCCGAGGCGGGAAGTCAGGTGCACGAGCTTTATCCGAACTTGCGGGGGTATCTGGATCTGGAATTTACCCATCCTCAGGTAGAGACGCTTTCTGAATGCGATCTGGTTTTCTTTGCAACGCCCAATGGTGTCGCAATGAAAATGGTCCCAGAGCTTTTACGTGCTGGCGTGAAAATTATTGATCTGGCGGCTGACTTCCGTTTACAGGATCCTCAGGTTTGGGAAAAATGGTATGGCATTCCCCATGCCTGTGTGGATGTTCTCCAGCAAGCGGTTTACGGGTTGCCGGAAGTGAATCGCGCAGCCATTGCCGAAGCGGCCCTGGTTGCAAACCCCGGCTGCTACCCCACAGCGGTACAGTTGGGTTTTTTGCCCTTGCTTGAGCAAGGTTTGGTGGATCAGAATGGTTTAATTGCTGACGTCAAGTCTGGTGTCAGTGGAGCGGGCCGCGAAGCCAAACTAGGTTCATTATTGTGCGAAGCCAGTGAAAACTTTAAAGCGTATGGCGTTGCCGGGCATCGACATTTGCCAGAGATCAAACAAGGTTTGGAACGTGCCAGCGATAACCCGGTGGGGCTGACGTTCGTTCCACATTTAACACCGATGATTCGGGGAATACACGCTACACTTTATGCACGTCTTAATAATACCGGTACGGATTTGCAATCGTTATACCAGGAACGCTACGCAAACGACGCTTTTGTTGATGTGATGCCGTCAGGCTCGCTTCCGGAAACCCGTAGTGTGAAGGGAGCTAATCACTGCAGGGTCGCAGTGCATGTGCCGCAAGGTGGTGATACCGTCGTGGTGCTATCGGTCATAGATAACCTGGTAAAAGGGGCTGCCGGCCAGGCTGTCCAGAATATGAATATCATGTTTGGACTGGCGGAATCGGCAGGCCTGGATCAAATTGCATTAATGCCTTAAGGAGTGGAGTGTGGCGCGGGACTCAGATCGACCGGTAAGTTCGCCTGATCCGCGCATGATGCTGGTGCCGGTTGGGAAAAGCTCCCGTTGGCGAAGTTTCATATTGGTTTTGTTCACTATGGTGATTGTTGCAGGTGGGTGTTTGGGTGCCGGCTTCTTTTACGGAAGTCAGAGTCAAATGCAAGTGTCCACGGAGGTCGAACAACTGAAATCAACCAACGCTCAGCTGCAACAGCAGTTGGATGAGTTGCAGTCTCAGACGGCTATTAATAAACATGGAATTGAATTGGAGCGGCAAGCATCGGAGCGCGTTAGGCAGGAAAACGTGCAATTGCAAAACAAAGTTTCTGAACTGCAAGAGGCTGTTAATTTTTATAAAAGCATCATGGTGCCGGGTAAAAACGATAAAGGCTTGCGTATCGAAAAAATAGAGCTGTCCTCAACGTTTAATAAGCGTCGTTTCAAATACAAGGTTGTGATGACTCAGGTTGCAGATAACAGTTCGTTTATACAGGGCAAAGTTTCGATGAATTTGTTGGGTGTGCGTCAAGGCAAGAAAGAAAGCTTATCCTTCAAAGGCATTTCAGGTGAGTTCGAAAGTAGCAGTGTACCGTTCAAATTCCGTTACTTTCAGGATGTTGCTGGTGAGGTTGTGCTCCCGGATGGGTTTGTTCCGGAGCAGATAGAGGTGATCGCGCAATCCAAAGGCCGGAAAGCAACCCGGTTGGAAAAGCGGTTTGATTGGAAAGTACAAGAGGTAACGAGTGATGTGGGGAAAGGATAAAGGTAAGAAAGTCGACTTTGATCGCCACGCCGGCAAAACCACGATGATTTCCAAGGGAACGGTTGTTGATGGCGATGTAAAATTTGAAGGTGGTTTGTTGGTAGAAGGCACCATCAAAGGTAACGTTCGAGCTGATGAAGGTAGCGAAGCCTTGCTGCGACTAAGTGAGGCAGGTCAAATCGAAGGTGAGATTCACGTTCCGAATGTCGTCATAAATGGAAAGGTCAACGGCGACGTGCATTCGACTACCCATGTGGAACTTGCCGCGAAAGCAGAAGTAAACGGCAACGTGCATTATAACCTGATCGAAATGGTGATGGGGGCTGCTGTAAATGGCTCTTTGGTGCACAATCAGCCAAAACAGGCAGCAACAGATGTGTCGTTATCGCTGGAAAAAAAGTCTAAGGCGGGCTCTGCCGCGAAAAGCAATGCTGAACCTGAGCTAGACCCGAAGCATAGCCACGCCAGTTAGTGACGCTTATTTTATCGGCAGATGTTTGTTTCGTTGGTTGAGTTGTTGTTTTGGAGGAGCCTAATCGGTTCTTACGGCGCTCAAAAAGCGGGATGCGCAGCTTAGTTTGTTAGGTGTTTCGGGAGGCTGCATCGATCATCGCCGGATATGTACCTTGACTGCTCAAGGTGGAATCATGATAATTTGACGATCAATGTAATACGAAGGAGTATTCCTTAGAGTGACTGACGAATCTGTCATGATGTTCAGCGATAATGCAGCCCGAAAGGTGAAAAGCCTGATCGAGGAAGAAGGTAATGATAGCCTGAAGCTTCGTGTGTATATCACCGGCGGTGGTTGCGCAGGGTTTTCCTACGGGTTTAAGTTCGAAGAAGATTCAAAGGACGACGATACCCAGGTCGAAAACCACGGCGTGACCCTATTGGTCGATCCAATGAGCATTCAATATCTTGCAGGGTCCGAAGTAGATTACTCGGAAGGCCTGCAAGGCTCGCAATTTATCGTTAAAAACCCCAATGCAACCACGACCTGTGGCTGCGGTTCATCCTTCTCAATCTGATTTTTCAATTTTACCCATTAGCTTGCGGGGAAGAAGCTTCCCATTAATACCGGATTTTGTGCGCCGGTAAAGGCGGATAGATCTAGTTTGATTCTCTGCAGGTGGTTCTTGGCGAACCAGGCGAACGCCATCGCCTCAACCCAGTCAGGGGGTATGCCGTAATCGCCAGTATTCTGTACGCGGCAGGGGATAAGTTGCTGTAAACGCGCCATTAACGCGCTATTTCGTACTCCACCTCCACAGGCGAGAACTCGGTCAACGGGCGTTGCTAATTGGGCGATAGCGTTTGCAATGCTAGTTGCACTTAGCTCCAAAAAGCTCGCCTGAATGTCCTCTGGTGCGTAGGCGGTTAGGTTGCCTGCTTTTTCCGCCCAGGCTAAATGAAAGTACTCTTTACCTGTGCTTTTGGGAGCGGATAACTTGAAGTACGGGTCTTGTAGCCAATTTTCCAATAAGGGGTGAATCACTTTACCGCTGCTTGCCCAGGCGCCGTTCTGATCGTACGTGAAGCCGTTGCGCCGCTGAATCCAGGCATCCATCAACCCGTTCGCTGGCCCGGTGTCCATGGCCAAGGCGCCTTCCACATTGGCGGCAGGCAAATACGTAATATTCGCAATTCCTCCAACATTTAGAATCACCCGGTTTTCAGAGGCATGTCCCAAGAACGCTTCATGGAAGGCAGGAGCCAGAGGTGCGCCCTGGCCACCCAGCACCATGTCGCGACGCCGGAAGTCAGCAATTACATCAATGCCAGTGATTTCTGCGATGTAGTGGGGATCTGCAATCTGCAAGGTAAAAGGGTGCCTCTCCGTCGGCCTGTGGCGAACCGTTTGGCCGTGGCTACCGATGGCAGCAATTTCGTTTTTGGTGACACCTGATTTGCTGAGCAAGTTTAACGAAGCCTGTGCAAAAAGCTGCCCGAGCTCCACATCAAGCTGGCCAAGAAGGTCAATCTGGTTCGCGCCGGGAGTAAACAGAGAGGTCAACCGTTGTCGTAGGTCGGCAGGAAAGGGTTCAAGATGAGAACAGACCAGTTCAGGTTGATGCTGTCTGAATGAAACCAGCGCTGCATCAATCCCGTCTGCGCTGGTGCCGGAAATCAGCCCAATGTAAAGCCCGTCTGTAAACTTATTCACCCAGTCGAGCCAGGTTCTCGCTTTTCATCGCTGCTGCGTAGGTAGAGAGCTGCCCCTGCATCTGTTTTGATAAGGCTAAGAACGCGTTTTTATCTGCTTTGGCAATGGGCTCTGCGTGGGGGAGTTTCACCGTAACCGGGTTGCGAACTGCACCGTTTTGATAAAATTCGTAATGAAGGTGGGGGCCGGTGGCAAGACCGGTGCTACCCACATAGCCGATCACCTGACCCTGACGTACTCTTTTCCCGGAGCGGATGCCTCGGGCATAGTTATTCATGTGCGCATATAGCGTTTTATATGTCTGGCCGTGTTGAATTATGACCACATTTCCATATCCGCCTTTGCGGCCGGCGTACACGACTTTGCCATCACCTGTTGCCTTGATCGGTGTGCCTCTGGATGCAGCGTAGTCGGTGCCTTTGTGGGCGCGAATAGTGTGCAGAACAGGATGTTTTCTACTCAGGTTGAAGTGCGAGCTGATTCGTGCAAAGTCAATCGGGCTGCGCAGAAAGGCTTTCCGCATGCTGTCGCCTTCTGGCGTGTAATAATTTGAGCCTTGGGTGGGAGAGTCATAGCGAACAGCCGTAAAGGTTTTACCCTGGTTGGTAAATTCGGCTGCGAGAATTTGTCCGTCTTTCACTTTTTCGCCATTCAAGTATAACTCTTGATAGATCACCTTAAACGAGTCGCCTTCGCGGATGTCCAACGCGAAATCCACGTCCCAGCCAAAGATGCCGGCAAGGGACATGGTCAGATTGTCCGAAAGGCCTGCTTTTTGCGCAGCCAGGAACAGTGAAGAATTAATGGTGCCTTCAGCGTAGGAGGTGAAGGGCTTTAAATTCTTAATCGAGCGGATCGCTTGGTATCCGTTGTCTGACTTTTCCACCAGAAGGCTTTCGGTGCGCGAAATAATATATTCAAGAGCTTGTAACGTGTCGTCCTGAATATTGAACTTGATAGTCTGGTTTGGTTGTATCTTGGCTAAGGTTTTTACTTCGCCGCCCCCAGACATGACGCTATGAACATCTTTGGAAGTTAAGCCAACTCGTTTGAATATGTGGCTTAATGTGTCGCCGGAGCGAATTTTCTCGACCTTCCAGTCTTGGCTGGTGTGTGTGGTTACCGGTGCTGCAGGGTTAATAGACTGGGCATTATTCAGGGTGGTGCGTTCGCTAGATAATGTAGCGAGCTGTTCTCTCGGGGCAAGCTTGGCAGGTGCAATTGCTGGCTCTTCGGCTTGCTTCTCGGACACGGGCGTCTTCAGGCGAACGGTTTTTGTTGCTGTCGCATCGGGTGATGGCAGTAAAGTGAGAGCTAACACTAAAGTGAGAGAGCACACAGCCACGGCTACCAAATGCAGTCGAGGGTAATTTATCAGCTTGTTTTCGTTCGCTTTTGAAAGATTCTTCATGCCTGTTTCGAGTAGATTCTGGTTGTTGTCGCTAAGTCATTCATAATCATTATAAGGATAGTTGAATCGGGATGTTACAGAAAATTTAATTTTCTCATTGAGCCCTACTTCACATAACCGGTGGCGTTTTAAAAATAGCCCAAAGCTACGCTATTTTCATCCCGTATAACAGTGGCAATAAGGCCCGTGTTACAATGCGCCCCTTTTTTAGACGTATATTATCTAAGGTGAGAAAAGTGCCGCACACTGCAGAACAAGCTTTAGCCCTGATTAAGCGGGGTAGCGAAGAAATATTGCTTGAGGACGAGCTGTTAGACAAGCTTAGGTCGGGGCGACCATTGAGAGTTAAGGCGGGGTTCGACCCGACCGCGCCGGATCTGCATCTGGGTCATACGGTGTTAATTAATAAATTGCGCCAGTTCCAGGAATTGGGTCACCAGGTGCTGTTCCTGATTGGCGACTTTACCGGCATGATAGGTGACCCAACTGGAAAGAATCAGACCCGATTGCCGTTGACGCGTGACCAGGTGTTGGAAAACGCCAGGTCTTATGAAGAGCAGGTGTTTAAAATCTTGGATCCGGCGAAAACTGAAATTTTGTTCAATTCCAGCTGGATGGAGCAGTTGGGCGCTGCCGGGATGATTCAGTTGGCGTCGCAACATACCGTTGCCAGGATGCTGGAGCGCGATGATTTCTCCAAGCGGTTTAAGTCGAATCAGCCCATTGCGATACATGAGTTTCTATATCCCCTCATTCAAGGGTGGGATTCCGTCGAAATGAAAGCCGATGTTGAACTCGGGGGAACTGATCAGAAATTCAATTTATTGATGGGGCGCGAATTACAGAAAGCCAGCGGGCAAAGTCCGCAGACAGTTCTGATGATGCCATTGCTTGAGGGGTTGGATGGTGTTCAAAAAATGTCAAAGTCGCTGGGTAACTATATAGGTGTGACGGAGTCGCCTTCTGAAATGTATGGCAAGTTAATGTCTATAAGTGATGACTTGATGTGGCGTTACTTCGATTTGCTGAGTTTTCGTAGCAATGAAGATATAGAGGGCCTCAAAAGGCGGGTGGGTCAGGGTGAAAACCCTAGGGATATCAAAATTCTTCTGGCAGAGGAATTGGTTGAGCGTTTTCACGGCGAAGGTGCCGCTGAAAATGCAAATAAGGGCGCCGGTAATAAATTCAAGTGGGGCGAAATTCCGGAAGATATGCCTGAGTTTGAGTTGAGAGCTGAGGGTGCGGAGGGAATACCACTGCCCAATGTTGTGCAACAGGCAGGCTTGACCAAGACGACGGGGCAAGCCAGGGATATGATGAAGCAGGGGGCCGTGCGTGTCGATGGTGAGCCTGTTCGCGACCCGAAATTCAGGCTGAGCCCAGGTGCCACGTATGTTTGCCAGGCAGGCAAGAAGCGTTTTGCGCGAGTAAAAGTGTTGGAATAGCTAAGGTGTTGAAAAAATTGTTTAAAAAAAGCGTTGACGGGTGAAATGATGTCCCTATAATGCGCACCACTTCGACGGGAAAGGCAGCCGACAAGGAGGCCGGGAAGGTTGGAGTAAAGCTTTTAAGATACTGAAAGTATTGAAAAAAGCGGCGAAGTTTTACAGTCGGGCGGTTTTGAGAAAGTTTAAAAAATCGATTGACAGTCCAGCGGGACGATGTAGAATACGCCTCCTTGCTCGAAGAGGGTAAGGGAAAGAAAGACGTTCTTTAACAGTTTGTTAGAAGCAATAAGTGTGGGTGTTGGTGGTAGAGATTCGGCAACGAAGTTCTGCAACTGACATTCTCGTCAAAGAGTAATATTTGAGGCGCGCAAG